>CAJAOB010000395.1 GCA_903941205.1 uncultured Burkholderiales bacterium
AAATAGACTTGAAACAAGGGGTTGTCCAAGCGACCCGGAGAAACCGTCAGGGGGCCACCCCTGCCATGGAAATCACCACCGCCACGATGCGAGTTTTCGCTGCGCAGAAAATACGGCAAAACTTCTTCGTAAGACCACCCGGACAAGCCTCGGGCCGCCCAATCGGCGAAATCGATTGGCAGGCCGCGCATGTAGACCATGCCGTGAATGCTGGAGGAGCCGCCCAGCACCTTGCCACGGGCCCATTGGGATCGGCGCCCGTTCAGATGCGGTTCCGGCTCTGTGACATAAGACCAATTGGCGTAGGCCGAGCGCAGAATCAGGCCCGTCATGAGTGGCACACCCAGCAAGGGGTTCCAGTCACGCCCTCCAGCCTCGACCAGCAAGACCCGGCAAGCAGGGTCTTCGCTGAGCCGCGAGGCCAGAACGCAGCCGGCAGGGCCGGCCCCCACCACCACGTAGTCGGCAGCTTTCTCAAGGTCAGACATGAACTCTTTTCCCGTTGTTGGGGTTGGCCGCATTGTCAAAGTGTTTATTTGTTTCTATATTAGAACAATTGCTAACCCTGTCCACCTGGAGTGATCGAATGAGCCAATTGAATCGTCGTGCCGTCATCGCAGCCACCACCGCACTGGGGGTCTCGTCGATCTTGCCCGCGCGGGCCTATGCCCAAAGCGTGCCTGAGATCCAGACGCTTCGCTCCACCGCCAAATCCTGGCTGTGGGCGGCCGAAGACTATGCCAACGCCCGAGGCTTTTTTAGCAAGGCCCGCGTGAAAGTGGTCAGCAACGCATCGAACCGGGGCACCAATGTGGCGGCCTTGGCGGGCTCCGGTGTCGACATCGTGCTGGGCGACCCGGGTGAAGCCTCGCGGGCCCGGGGAGAAAAACTCGCCATCAAGTCATTCGTCTCCACCGTCAACAAGTACGCCAGCAATGTGGTGTTGTCCAACGCGGTTCTCAAGCGTCTTGGCATCACCGAGCAATCACCTGTTGACCGCAAGGCGGCTGCCCTCAAGGGTTTGCGTCTGGGCACCACCGGCCCCGGTGCTGCGCCAGACGCCCTGTTTCGCTGGTTGGCAGTCCAGGCCAAACTGGACCCCAATACCGACTTGCGCCTGGTTCCCTTGCAGGGTGGGGGTCCCGGCATGCTGGCGGCTTTGCAGCAAAACGTCATTGATGGGTTTTGCCTGTCGTCCCCAACCTCCGACCTGGCCGTGAAAGACCGTGACTGCGGTTATCTGTTCAACATGGCGCTCAACCCGCCAGCCGCCTTCAAAGAATACAACTACATCATCGCCTCCACCAGCGAGGCTGCCTTGGCCAACAAGGACCGGCGCGAAGCCCTGGTGCGTTACACCATGGGCCTGGCAATGGCGCTCAAGGAAATCAATGCCAGCCCGCCCGAGTTCCGTGCCTGGGCTGACAAGTGGTTCGAAGGCCTGCCGCCTGAAATTGCCAGCACGTCCTTTGACATCAACAGCAAGATATTCTTTGCCAACCCCTTGCCCAAGGAAAGCTTCTTCCAGTCGAATGTGGACTTTCTCAACACGGTGCAAAAGACCATGAATGCCGCTCCGCTGCCCTCGAACCTGACCTTCAAGGACATGTACGACACCTCTGTGGCGCAAGAAGCCCTGAGCCGGCTTTGAACATGTCGGTCCAGGTGCAGGGCGTTGAAAAGCGCTACGTACGGCGAGACCGTGAAACGCTCGCCCTGGCCCCGGTGGACCTGACCATTTCGAAAGGTGACTTTGTGGCCTTTGTCGGCCCGTCAGGCTGCGGCAAGTCCACCTTGCTCAACATGATCGCGGGGATCATTGAGCCGTCTGCCGGCAAAATTTTGCACGAAGGGCAGCAGGTCCGAGGCGTCAACAAACGTGTCGGCTACATGACGCAGACCGACAGCGTGCTGCCCTGGCGCACGGTGTATGAAAACATCGAGTTGCCCCTGACCTTTCGCCCCTTTTCTGCCGCCCAGCGGCGCGAGCGGGTGCAGGCCATGATGAAAGCGGTTGATCTGTCAGGCTTTGCCGACAGCTTTCCCAATGAACTCTCCGGTGGCATGCGAAAGCGGGTGGCGCTCGCTCAGGTGCTGGTGTACGAGCCCGGCACGCTGCTGATGGACGAGCCCTTTGGCGCTCTGGATGCGCAACTCAAACTGATGATGCAAAGACGCTTGCTGGACATCTGGCAAGAGACCGGCAAGACGGTGATCTTTGTGACGCACGATTTGTCCGAGGCCGTCACGCTGGCCCAGCGCGTGGTGGTTTTTTCCGGCCGGCCGGGGCACATCAAGGCCATCGAGCCAATCAATATTCCCTTCCCGCGGGACCCCTTCAAGGTTCGTTTTGAACCGGAGTTTCAGGCCTCCTATGAACGTCTGTGGTCCATCCTGGCCCCTGAAATCGCGAAAGGCGAGGACATCTAAGCATGAAAACCTCTGACGATGAAGCCGCTGTCATGAGTGGCGGCCGCAGCGTCGCTGTGGCCCAGTTCGAGGCTGCTGAAGGCCGGCGGGCCCGATGGATTCTCGTCTTGCGTCTGCTTGTGGGCATCGCTTTCCTGGCGTTCTGGGAGTTTGCTTCGGGTCGGCTGATTGACAAACTCTTTATCTCGTCTGCCTCTGCGGTGTTCACCCGTTTGGGCAAGTGGGTGATGGATGGCACGCTGGTCAATCACCTCTCCATCACGCTTTACGCCACGATGTGGGGCTTTTTGATCGGCTCCTTCGTCGGCTTTGCGCTGGGCTTGTTGTTCGGGCGCTTCCGGGCTCTGGCAGAAGTGCTGGACCCCTACATCACCGCCCTGTACTCCATACCCAAGATCGCCCTGGCCCCCTTGTTCATCATCTGGTTCGGCATCGGCATCGAGTCCAAGATCGCCGTGTCGGCCTCGATTGTGTTTTTTGTGGTGTTCCTCAACACCTATGCCGGGGTGCGCGATGTCAACCCTCTGTTCATCAACGCCATCCGCATCATGGGCGGCTCTCAGTGGCATGTGCTTCGCTCGGTGATCATGCCCAGCGCCACCTCCTGGGTCATCACCGGCTTGAAGGTGTCTGTGCCCTACGCCCTCGTGGGCACGGTGATCGGCGAGTTCATGTCGTCCAACCGCGGCATCGGGTTTTTGATCAGCCAGGCTACCGGCCTGTTTGATACCACCTCGGTCTTTGCCGGGCTGATCGTGCTGTCTGTGGTGGGTGCCATCTTCAATCAGGGCTTGGGACGGCTCGAGACCTTCTTTTTGCGCTGGCGCTAGCTCGGCGTAGGCGCCAGCGTCCGGCCTTGCGCTGACCCGGTCCGCTTTCCAGCTTGAAGAAAGAACGCCCAAGAGTTAACGCCCGCCCCGGTTGCGCAGAATTCGGGGCATCCCCGCGTCAAACCGGACTGGACCTTCATGACGCAAGTTGCTGTTCTCATTTGTGGTGCCGGACCGGTCGGTCTGGTCGCCGGCCTGCGGCTGGCCCGCGCCGGCATCGAAACTCTGGTGATAGACAAAGCCAGCACTGTCAGCGATGACTTCAGGGCTTCGACCTTTCACCCACCGACGCTGGAGATGCTGGACGAGTTGGGGTTGACGCAAGACCTGATTGCGCAGGGTCTGGTGGCTCCCACCTGGCAGATTCGCCGCCATGAATCCCATGACAAGGCCTTGTTTGACTTGTCGGTGCTGCACCGTGACACGCGCTACCCGTTTCGGCTGCAATGTGAACAGCGGGTGCTGACCCGGCTGGCCGATACCCAGGCCCAAACCACCGCCAACCTGCAGGTCCGATATGGAGCTGAACTGACCGGGCTGACGCAGGACGCCAGCGGCGTGACAGCCACTGTCAGCACACCCGCGGGCACCGAAACGATCAGCGCCCGCTACCTGATCGCCGCAGATGGTGCCCGCTCGGTCTGTCGCAAACTCACCGGCATGACCTTCACCGGCGAAATCTACCCCGAGACCACGATTCTGGCCACCACACCGTACCGCTTCGAAGACCAGTTGCCGGGGCTTTCCAGCGTCAATTACGTATGGTGCGATCAGGGCACGTTTTCGCTGCTGCGCCTGCCGGATATCTGGCGCTGCTCGCTTTACTCCGATCCAGACGAGTCGGTCGAGCAGGCGCTTGAACCCCAGGCGATCGAGCGCAAACTCCAGCGCATCGTGCCGCGTCAAGAGCCTTACGAGATTGTTGAAATCCGCCCTTACCGCATTCATCGCCGCCTGATTGACGACTACCGGGCCGACCGCGTGCTGTTCGCCGGTGATGCTGCGCACCTGACCAGCCCCTCGGGCGGGATGGGCATGAACGGCGGCATTCATGACGCCGTCAACCTGTCGGAAAAGCTGGTGGCCGTGCTCAAGCAGGGGGCATCAGACGATCTTTTGAATCTGTACACCCGGCAACGCCGCCCCGTGGCACAAGACGAAATCCTGGCGCAATCCCACACCAACCGCATGCGCATGCAGCGGCGCGATCCGGCTTGGCGCGCCACCGAAATGGCACGTCTGCAAGCGCTCATTGCCGACCCGGTCGCCCATCGCGAGCATCTGCTCAAAAGCTCGATGATTTCTGGCTTGGCGCGCGCTGCCGCCACCACGTAATGAGCACTTCCATGAATGCAGCCAGCAAGGCCAGCCAAGGGTCGCCACGCGATTACGCCCGCGCCGGGCGCCTGGGCATTGGCACACCACAGGCCAACCCGACGGTAGAGGCCGAGCTCCGCCGGTTGCTGCCCTTCGACGTGGACGCAGTGACCCTGCGCCTGACCTGCACAAGCACCGATCCGGTCGTGCGGCTGCGGTCCTACCTGACCGACCTGCCGCAGCATGCGAGGCAGTTCGCTGGCATGCAGATTGATGTTTTTTTGTTTGCTTGCACGTCCACCAGTTACCTGCTGGACCCCGTCACCCAGGCGCAGGCCATCGACCAGGCGCAAGCTGTGCTGGGGGCCCCGGTGATCACGGCGCCGGCCGCGCTGATGACCCAGTTGCGGGCTGCCGGCGCAAGTCGCATTGCCCTGGTCTCACCCTACCCGGCGCTGATCATGGCGGCTGCGGTGCGGTGGTGGGGCGCGCAGGGTTTTGACGTGGTGCGCCAGGGCAGCGTTGATATCCACTCCAATGACACCGCACAGATTTACGGCCTGCAATCAGCCGACGCCTGGGCCGCATTGCGCCAGATGGACATCGGTCACGCCGACGCCGTGGTGCTGTCGGGCACCGGCATGCCCAGCCTGCCTTTGATTGATCGTGCCAGCGCGCACTTCGGGGTTCCCGTGATTTCGTCCAATCTGGCTCTGGCCCGCGAGGGCCTGAAGCACTTCGGCCTGAAAACGGCCCAACACGACAGGAGTTGAACCTCATGACCTTGCGCATTAGTCGCCGACGACTTGCTCAGACCCTGGTGGCGTTCGGTCTGTCAGGTGCCTTGCCGGGTGCGCTGTCAGGTGCCGCGGCGCAGGCTTACCCAGTGCGCCCGGTTAAGCTGATCGTGCCTTTCCCGCCGGGCGGCTCCACCGATGTGATCGCCCGCATGATTGCGCAGCGTCTGGGCGATGCGCTCAAGACGTCTGTGGTGGTCGAGAACAAGCCCGGCGTCGGGTCGGTGCTTGGCACAGATGCAGTTGCCAAGGCGGCAGCCGACGGATACACCTTGGTGGTGTCGGCCAACCCGGCCATCGCGCCAGGGCCGCTGATGCGCGCCGCCATGCCGTATGACCCGCTCCGCGACTTCACCCATCTTGCGCTGCTGGGCACCTTTCCCAACGGCTTTGTGGTGCGCGCCGAACATCCGGCCAGGACCATGGCCGAATTTATCGCGATGGCCCGCGCCAGGCCGGGGGCCCTCAACTACGCATCGGCCGGCTTGGGCAGCGCCGGCTTCCTCACCGGTGAGCTCCTCAAGCAGGCGGCGGGCATTGACATGGTGCACGTGCCCTACAAAGGCTCGGGGCCTGCCATCAATGACTTGCTGGGCGGTCAGCTTGACGGCATGTTCGAAAGCCTGGTCACGGCAACCGGCTATGTGCGTGGCGGCAAACTGCGCCTGCTGTCGGTGAGCGCAGACGCACGGAGCAAAACCTTCCCCGAGGTGCCGACATTGACCGAGGTCGTACCGGGTGTTGTCGGGGGCGCCTGGTTCGGCATCTCGGCACCGGCTCGCCTGCCTGCCAACATTGCCCTGCGTTTGCAAGCTGAAGTTCAGACCATCGTGAATGCCCCTGACATGCAGGCGCGTCTGGGCGAACTCGGCATGACGCCCATGCCCTTGGGTGGTGCCGACTTCCTGGCCTTCATCCAGGCCGAGAACCGCAAATGGGGACCGATCATCAAGGCGGGCAAGATATCGGTGGAATGACCGGTTGAGTGACCGGTGGGCTCACAGAACGCGGCTGAAGTCGCCCATGGGGCGAGTCGGGTGGGCCTCCCGCACCAGACTTCGATGTCGATCCGTGGCTCACTGGCGCACTGGGTCATTGGGCTAGTGGTATATCACTAGAGTAAAAATTTCTCGACTCGGCAAAATTGGTTGACCAATTATTTGCAGGAAGTTTCGGAGTTTGATCCCCCATCTTGTCGAATCACCAGCATTGCCTCCCGCCACATCCGCTGCGGTGGAGGCGGCTGAGTCGCTTCAGGCGGGTGAGCGAGGCTACCAGCGCTTGGCCGAGCAGATCATGGGTTTGCTCGCCAGCGGTGAATTTCCGGTGGGGGCCCGTTTGCCATCAGAGCGTGGTCTGGCTGATCGTTTCAACGTCAGCCGCACCGCGGTCAGAGAGGCGGTGATTGCCCTGGAAGTGCAGGAACTGGTCGAAGTGCGGATGGGATCCGGCATTTACGTGAAAGACCTTCCGGGGAGTTTCAAGCCGGCTTACGTTCATGCCGGACCCGGGCCTTTCGAACTGCTTCAAGCCAGGCGTCTGCTCGAGGGCGAGATTGCGGCGCAGGCGGCCGGCTTGTGGCATGACCGGGATTTGGACCGGATTCAGGCGGCCCTCGCTGAAATGCGGCTTAACTTTCACGACAAGCCAGCCAACGCAGCGTCCGATCTGAAGTTTCATCTGCGCATTGCCGAGTCCACCGGCAATGCCGTTCTTGTCCAGATGGTGACCGCGCTGTGGGAGCAGTTGCGCGGGCCGATCTGGGAGCGCCTTGAAGAGCACTTTCACACGCCGGTGATGCGCCACGCGAGTTTGACTGACCACCAACTGGTTTTGAATGCCATTGCCAGCAGGGACAGCGGGGCCGCGCGGGCGGCGATGCATCAACACATTGACCGGGTCGTCAGTGAGTTTGTCAAAGGCTGGTCCTGACTCGGCAACCATGAACAAGAGCCAGGTTTTTTTGTATCCCTTTTTAACCCCACCATGAGGAAATTTGAAAAATGAACAAGCATATTCGTTCGGCGCTTTTGTCCCTGGCGGTCATTGCCGCCCTGCCTGCGGCGGCGCAGGATGCACCCGCGCCCGGTGTGAGTCCGCGCATTGACGCGATCCGTAAAGCCGGCGTGCTGCGTGTCGGCGTGTTGGCCAATTTGCCCTGGCTGGCAGAAAACACCAAGTCCGACGGCGGCGAAGCCTGGTCGGGACCGGCCTGGTTGCTGACCAAGGAATACGCCCGCGCGCTGGGCGTGAAGGTCGAGCCGGTGCTGGTGTCGCACGAAACCAAGGTGCCCGTGCTGGCTTCCAACCAGGTGGACTTGTCCATCACGCCGCTGGCCGAAACACCCGATCGCCTCAAAGCCATCGACTTTGTCATCTACTCGGCCACCAGCGTGTGCATGTTCGGCCGCGCCGACAACACCAAGTTCTCGCAATCCAAGAGTGTCGATGACCTCAACCGGCCGGAAATCACCATCGCCTATTTCATCGGCGGCGGCGAAGAAGGCTGGGTCAAAGAGCGTTTTCCGAAAGCCAAGCTGCGCGGCGTGACCAACTCGGGTGCTACTGCGCCGGTCGAGGAAGTCATGTCCAAACGCGCCGATGCGGCTCCGATCAACCGCGTGCCTTATGTCGGCATGGCCAAGAAGGTCAAGGGGCTTTCCGTCCTGCCAAGCGCCAACGACTGCCAGGGCAGCATGGAAAAGGCGGCGCCGGTCGGTTTGGGCGTGGACAAGAACCAGGCGGCGTTCACCAACTGGCTGCGCGCGGTGGCCACGCGCATGAAGCCGCAGCTTGACGCGGAAGAGCGCAAGATCATCGACAAGCTTTGAGCGACGTCTGCCTCTGAGCCATGGACTTTGATTTCTCGCCGATTCTTGAGAATTGGCGGTATCTCTGGGGCGGTTTCGGCATCACGCTGGCGCTGTCCGGCCTGACCGTCGCGGCAAGCCTGTTGCTGGGCTTTGCCATGGCGATTGGCCGCATTTACGGCCCCCGCTGGCTCAGATGGCCTTTGGTTTTTTACATTGACTCGATGCGCGCCATCCCTGTGCTGGTGGTGCTGGTGTGGACATTTTTTGCGCTGCCCTTGCTGCTGGGTATCTCTATCCCGACTTTTTGGGCTGCCACGATTGCCTTGACCATGCACATTGCGCCGTTTGTGGCCGAAATCGTGCGCTCGGGCATCGAGTCGGTCAGGGCCGGGCAGACGGGTGCGGGTCTGGCTTTGGGCATGTCCCGGGCGCAGGTGGTGCGCAAACTGATCTTGCCGCAAGCCGTGGTCAGAATGCTGCCTTCGTTCGGCTCGGTCATCTCCATCACCATCAAGGACACCGCGATCGCCGCGGTGATTGCGGTGCCCGAGTACATGAAACGCTCTGAAACACTGGCCGGGCAAACCTATCACCCGGTCGAAATTTTCACCTTTGCGATGCTGGTTTATTTCGTGATTCTTTTTCCGATCACGCGCCTGGTCGACATCGCTTACCGCCGCTGGGCCTATCTGGGGCGCTCTTGACTTACGACTGGTCCGTTGTCTGGCAATACCGCCAGATGTTGCTTGACGGTATTGTCATCACCATTTTGCTGACGGTGCTGACCATGGCGGTGGCGGTGCCGGGCGGCATCTTGCTGGCGCTGATGCGCCTGTCCGGCAATCGCTGGGTGGCTACGGGCAGCACGGCGTTTGTCGAGCTGTTCCGCAATTTGCCCCTGATCCTCGTGGTCTATTGGGCTTTTTATGTGATGCCCATCGTGTCTGGCATCGAGTTTTCGGCCTTCACCACCGGGCTGCTGGCGCTGTGCCTGAATGTCTCAGCCTACAACTCTGAAACATTTCGAGCCGGCATCCAGTCGATCCGCAAGGGCCAGACCGAAGCGGCCGTCGCCCTGGGTTTCAGCAAATCCCAGGCCATGTTCAAGATCATCTTGCCGCAGGCGTGGCGACGGGTGCTCCCAGTGCTGGCCAGCACCTGGGTGTCACTGTTCAAGGACACCTCCCTGGTTTCCGTCATCGCCGTGGGGGAGCTCGCGCACGCCGCCATGACCATCCGCTCGCAAACTTTCCGGGTGCTGGAAATGCTGACCGCCATGGCGGTCATCTACTGGATGCTGGGTTATCCGCAGGCCAAGCTGGTGGACTGGATTCGCGAAAAATACAAGGTGAAAGAATGACCCCGAGCTACTCCGACCGGCCTGGCGCCTTGCGCGAGCCGGTTCTGAACTACCGCAACATCACCAAGCGCTACGGTGACTTTCAGGCCCTGAACGGCATTTCCCTTGATGTGTTCAAAGGTGAGGTGGTGTGTTTGATCGGGCCCTCTGGCTCTGGCAAATCCACGGTTCTGCGCTGCACCAATGCGCTGGAAGCCATCCACAGCGGCGAGATTCTGCTCAACGGCATCGCCTTGCCCAAGGACGATCGGGCCATCCGCAAGGTGCGCCAGCGCATGGGCATGGTGTTTCAGAACTTCGAACTATTTCCCCACAAGAACACGCTGGAAAACGTGTCGATTGCCCTGACCACGGTGCTGGGCATGAACGCAGCAGACGCCCACGCGCGAGCGGCCCGCATGCTCGAGAAGGTCGGGCTTTCCGACAAGATGAAAAACTACCCGGCCAACCTCTCGGGCGGGCAGCAGCAGCGGGTGGCGATTGCGCGTGCGCTGGCCATGGAGCCCGAAGTGATGCTGTTTGACGAGCCCACCTCGGCGCTGGACCCGGAAACCATTGGTGAGGTGCTCAACGTCATGAAGACCCTGGCCGAAGACGGCATGACCATGGTGGTAGTCACCCATGAGATGGCTTTTGCACGTAAGGTGGCCGACTGGATCGTGGTGTTTGACCAGGGCGCCATCATCGAGCAAGGGCCCTCAGCGCAGATTTTTGACAATCCCACGGTCGAGCGCACGCGGACTTTTCTCAATCACCTTGGCTGGAGCGGCTGACTCGGAGCCGGCAGGGTGCGGTTGCCGGGGCCGCGGTCGGACCTTCGTCAGGGATTGGCATTCCAGTCGAGTTTGCCCACCACGTCCAGGTGGGTGAGGTAGACCCGCAGGTCAAACTCGTACTGGTGGTACCGCGGCTCCATGTAGGTGCAAAGCTTGTAAAAAGCCTTGTCATGCTCGCGCTCCTTGATGTGGGCGAGTTCATGCACCGCAATCATCTTCAAAAACTCGGCCGGGCCTTCCTTGAACAGGCTGGCCACACGGATTTCGCGCTTGGACTTGAGCTTGTTGCCCTGTACGCGCGAGATGGTGGTGTGCGTGCCCAGCGCGTGCGCGATCACCTGCAGCTTGTTGTCAAACATCACGCGCGACAGCGGGTCCGCGTTGCGCAGGAAACGATTTTTCAGCTCCATCACGTAGTCATACAGCGCCTTGTCAGTGCGCACGCCATGGGCTTCGGGGTACTTCTTGAGCAGCACCTCACTGAGTTGCCCGTCTGCGATCAGTTGCTGCACTTGCGCACGCAGCTTGTCGGGATAAGCGAGCAGGTATTTCATAACTCAGCCTGTTTCTCTTGCGGAAATGAAGGGAAGCCGGAGATGGATTCCTGCCCGCGCAGCAATGCTGGATCGGGGGGATTCTTGCTTGCGCAGGAATGACGGGAACGTAGTTGTCAGTGACTGGGGCTGCGGCGAGTTGACCGGGTCGGGGCGATGTTGCGCACCAGACCTCATGTTCTGAACTTACCGTCATTCCTGCGAAGGCAGGAATCCATCTGCGAATTGACGCAGGTGTCTGAGGAATGGATTCCTGCCTGCGCAGGAATGCCGGAGGGGGATGGATTCCTGCGGCCCGAGCTGGCTGAGTGCGGGAACGGGGCGCAGGAATGGCGAACCTGCCTCTTCAGTGTTCGCGGCGCAGCGCCGGGAACAAGATCACGTCGCGGATGCTGGCGCTGTCGGTCAGCAGCATCATCAGGCGGTCAATGCCGATGCCGCAACCGCCCGTGGGGGGCATGCCGTACTCGAGGGCGCGCACGAAGTCGGCGTCGTAGAACATGGCCTCGTCGTCGCCGGAGTCCTTGGCTGAGACTTGCGAGTGGAAGCGCGCGGCTTGTTCCTGGGCGTCGTTCAGCTCGCTGAAGCCGTTGCCGAATTCGCGGCCTGTGATGTAGAGCTCAAAACGTTCTGTGACGTCAGGGTGGGTGTCGCTAGCACGTGCGAGTGGAGAAATCTCCACAGGGTGTTCGCAAATAAACGTTGGTTGCCAAAGTTTGTCTTCGACAGTCTCTTCAAAGTACATCACTTGTAAGCTAGCCAAGCTTCGGGTGGAGAGTTTGTCTTTTTCTTCTTTGAAACCTAGTTTCTTCAATTGGTTGGACAGCCATGTAGCGTCGTCAACGTTGT
>CAJAOB010000396.1 GCA_903941205.1 uncultured Burkholderiales bacterium
GAGGTTGGCCAGCGTGAAGCTTTTGCCAATGCCGCCCTTGCCGTAGATCGCGATGATCTGTGTCTCTTTGGTGGGCTTGCCGGTGTGAACCGGGTCTGGCTCCTGCGCTGCCTCCTTGCGGAGGTTTTCCATGAATTTCAGGGGCTGCACGTTTGCTGCGGAAGCGTCCATCAGTGTCTCCAGTCCAAAACCATCTTCAGGCACTCCGGGTCGGCAAAAGCCGTCTCGTAAGCTTCGTGTGCACGGCCAGGCGTCTGGCTGTGCGTGATCAATCCATCGAGCGACAGGCGGCCGGTGTGCACCAGTTCGGTCACGGCCAGCAGATCGGCGCGCTTCCATTCGGCGGCCACGCGGATCTGCGCTTCGCGCATGAAGGCCGGGGCATAGGCGAAGGAAATGTTTTGTTTGTAAAAGCCGGCCAGCACGACCTCGCCGCCGGGCTTGAGCCGGGGAATCACGCGGTCGAGGATGCCGGCATCGCCGCTGACGTCGTAGATGGCGGCGTAGTCTTTGCGGCCGTCGTCGTCGGGATGGATCACCCTGTAACCTTCGCCGCCCTCGCGGCGTGCAGCGGTGGTGTCCCAGACGGTCGGCGCGGGCAGGCCGGCGGCCACCGTCAGTCGTGCCAGCAGGCGGCCCATGACACCGTGGCCAATGATGAGTTCAGGCGGGGCGCAGGGCTCACGGGTGCCGCCCAGCGCGACGCTGTGGTAGGCCGTGGCGGCCAGTGCCAGCAGGGCGGCGTTGGCGCCCAGATCAGGGTTGACGCGGACCACGCGGCCGTGCGGCACGAGCAAACGGGAGCCGGCGCCGCCAAAGAGGTTGTGTACCCCTTCAAAGCATTTGGAGCCGGGAACAAAAACGGTGTCGCCAATCTTCAGCGTGCAGTCGGCGCTCTGGCCGTGGATGCGGCTGACCTGGCCGACGGTTTCATAGCCGGGCACCAAGGGGTAGCCCATGCCAGGGAAGGCGGGCATGCTGCCGTCCCAGAGCAAACGCTCGGTGCCGGTGCTGATGCCGCTGAAGTTCACTTCGACTTCAATGTCGCCCTCGGTGGCGCCATGCATTTCCAGTTCTTGCACCGACAGGACACAAGGGTTTTGGAAAACGATCGCTGAAGCTTTCATAGGGTGTATTTTTAGGTTGACATTGATAAGCGTCAACTCAAATTGACGGTTTGAGGCGTATTTTGTCTCTTTTTAAGGGAAAACACTTAGAGCTTCAGGGCTTTTGACCGACGAGCAGGCCCGCATGCAGGGGCATGGGGTTGGGAATCGTCTTGATGCTGCGGAATCCGGCCTCGGCCATGAGCTCGCTAAGGGCTTGCGCTGTGCGCAGCCGGCCCGAGCCCATGGCCAGCAGGTAAAAGTGAAAGTACGGGTCGCCCACAGCCGGTTTTGCGCCATGCACCGCCTGACTTTGGGCCATCGGCTCGGCCAGCAGCAACTTGCCGCCTGGCTCCAGCGCCTCGTAAATGGCGCGCAGGAGCACGCGAACCACCTCGTCGGGGTGGTCATGCGCCACGCGCAGCAAGGTCACCAGGTCTGCGCCTGTCGGCAGGGCGTTGGCCGTGAAGCTGCCGCCGTGCACCTCGATGCGCTGGGTCAGCCCCTGTTGAGCGATTCGCGCTCTGGCGATGGCCGCAACCGGCGGCAGGTCAAACAGCATCAGCTGCAATTGCGGTGCATGGCGGGCGAGTTCCGTGACCCAGCCGCCCTGGCCGCCGCCCACATCGAGCACGCGGCGGTGCCGGGCAAAGGCGTAAGAGGCCAGCAACTCTTCGATCACGAAGCGCTGCGAGCTCGACATCAGCTCGGAATAGCGCGCGACCTGCTCGGCCGGTGCGTCCTTTGGTGGCGCCTCGGTTGGCGCGAGACGGGCTTTTTCGTCCTTGCGGGGCGCTTGCTTGCCGTCGGCCGCATAGGGCCAATAGGCGTGCATGCTGGCTTGGTCGGGGCGCTGCATCAATGCCAGCGGGTCCCGCAAGTCCTCGTAGAGCAGCGCGTTGTGCTCGATCATGGCGCGCAGGCCGGCGTGCGTGACCACCGGTGCCCCCAGGGCGCCGAGGCCGTAGCGCCCGCCACTGCGCTGGTCCAGCAGGCGCAGCGCCACGGCGGAGCTGAGCAGGCGCTCCAGCGAGGCGGTCTGCATGCCGGTGTCAGCGGCCAGAGATTCGAGGGTTGCGGGGGCGGCCAGCACCTTGTCAAAAATGCCCAGCCTCACGCACGCCAGCAAGACCTGGCTGTGCACAAAGCCGGCCATCACTTCGAACAGTGCCGCGGCCCGGCGCCGGGTGATCCAGCGCCCCAGCGGGTTGGCAATGGCCCAGCGGTAAAGCGCCGGGCTGGTCATCCATTGGTCAAAGCGGCGTTTCAAGGCCTCGCTGACCCCCATTTGCCGGGAATTGGCCGCCGGCATGGCGGCGGGAGATGCCTCAGGTGTAGAGCTCATGCGCTAGGGGTTGGCCGTGCCAGTCGGTTTCAGGCCACGGCGCGCCGCTGCAAGGCCGCTTGTTGCACCGCTTGCACGGCAATCTGGTCGCAGGCGCTTTTTGGCAGGAGCCGCTCGGACTCCTGCAGCACGAGCTGTTGCATGGCACCCCGGCTCGGGCAGGCCGGCACCGAATCGACCGCGGACTGCATCAGCCGGCGAAAGTAATCCACTGCGCCCACCAGGCCGAGTTCGGCCGCCGTGCTGGGCCGCCCGTGTGCGGCGTCCTGTCCCACCGGTTTGCCCAGGTGGTCGGCGCCCATCACATCGCGAATATCGTCGGCCACTTGGTAGGCCTCGCCAAGCGCGTCGCCCAGAGCGCGCCAAGGCAGTGGATCCGCCCCTGCGGCCTGAGCGCCGGCGCAGGTGGACGCCACAAACAGGGCGCCGGTCTTGGCGCGCTGATAGCGCCCGAGTTGCACCCGCGGCTCACATTCCCAGGCCTGACCGGCGACGATGCCGTCCGGTGCGCCCGTGCCTTCGCACAGGGTCATCAAGAGGGGCGCCAGGCGGGCCGGATGCGCGGCCCCGGCCCGCGCCAGTGTCTGGTAGGCCATCACGATCAGGGCGTCGCCCGCCAGCAAGGCCAGTGGCTCACCGAACTGTTTGTGCACCGTGACCAGGCCGCGCCGCGTGTCGGCGTCGTCAAAGCAAGGCATGTCATCGTGCACGAGGGATGCGCAATGCAGCAGTTCGATGCCAACTGCTGCGGCGTTGGTCAATTCGGGCGCGTCTTCACCGCAGGCCCGGGCCACGGCCAGGCACAGCTGCGGCCTGATTCGGGCGCCGCCCGGAAATACCGCGTGCCGCATGGCGGCCATCAGCCGCGGGGGTGCTGTGGCGCTGTCGGCCCACTTAAATGGTTGCTCGAGCGCCTGCTCGATGCGTGTCATGATGCTCATGAAGCCCCCGTCACGGTGGGGTGGTGTCTGCAATATGTGACAACCACTAGTGTCAATTTAACATGACACTCGGCTTTGTCAATCAGGATGAATCAGGGTCCGTTCCGGGCTGCAAAGAGACCGTTCCCCGGGTCTTCTGTTACTTTTCTCTTGGTTTTGGTTCCGCCAGGCCATAGGGTCTGACCAGCCGGATCACATGTTCCGGCACCATGGTTTTGAGTCGCGCTGGCTCTTCACGTTGCAGATGCACCATGGTTTCCAGCGCTTTCATCTCGACCCGGGCGCGTGCAAATTCGAGCCCGCGCGGGCCGATGCGCGGCATCAGCCAACTGACGATGGGGCGCAGCCAGTTGGGCATGCGCCGCAGTGGCAGGCCACTGGCCGCGCGCTCGACGTTTTTCAGGAAGCCCTTGACCGCGCCGACCCGGTTGCCAGCGCTGCCCGGCGGCTTGAGCAGCACTTCGTCGCCGAGCAACTCCAGCAGATGCTGACCCCGGTCGTTACGCACCAGCAGCCATTGCTGTCCTTGCCCGCCCATGTAGCCCACGGTGATGTCGGACAGCACGTTGGTGTAGTCCACGCAGGTGCGGCAGGTCATGGGGAAAAAGTCGGGCGGCAACTGCGACAGCGGCAGGCTCAGGAAGGGCAGGGCCTTGACTTCGCCGCTGCGCATGCGGATTTCAACGTGGTAATCGGCCCGGAACTCGAGGTAGGTGACGTCTTGCGGCTCGGGCGAGACCAGCGCCAGAAACTCATGAAAGCGCTCGGTCGTGGTGTTGTCCGAGCAGGGCGTGCCAATGACAAAGAGCTTTTGCAGGCCTTGCTCCCGTTCGAGCTCGGGCTGCAAGGCGCGCAGCGCGTAAATCTGGCAGGGAATGCCGATCACGGCCAGGCGCTTGTAGCCCTGCGCCAGCGCCGGCTCGACCAGTGCGATCAGCGGCGCATAGCCCATGCGCATGCCGCGGCAGCCGGCCATGTCCTCGGCGCGCGTGACCACCACCGGCATGGGCCGCCATGGGTCGTCCGGGTGGGGTGCCATGGCGATGACGGCGTCCACCTCGCCGTTTTGCAGGAGCTTTTCGGCGATGCGGGTGGTGATGCCGGTCCATTGCGCGCCCGCCAGCGGCTCGGCCAGCGCGGCTTGCAGCATGCGCTGGTGCGGGCCAAAAAACAGCTCGTCATCGGCCTCGGCGCCCGAGGGCAGACGGCGACTGCGGCCATGCACCGCCTGCTCAAGCCCCGGGTAATCCGGCTGGATGAACTGACATGCCTGGCCGCAGCGCTTGGGCGCAGCCGTGCGCGAGACACCGCAGTCGGTGCAAAAGTGGCGGGCCGGGGCGGGCGGCAATTCGGGCGGAATGAACGTCATTTCAGGGTTTTTTGGGTTGGTGTCCGGCGAATCCAATGCTATAAGTGTCACATAAAGTTGACAGTCGAAGTTGACTGTTTTCGCTCCCAAATTTCCAGGACCTTGCTGACCCGTGTTTTGCTTTTTTCAATCGATTTCTGACCACCTGGCGCTGCCTGATGCCGTGCCGGCGCGGGCATCCGCCCGCAGGGCCGCCGCGTGACTGCGTCACTGGCGCTGGCGGGAGTGGCTTGCGTGCGCGGTGGGCGCTCGCTTTTCAGTGGTCTGAGTCTGCAGCTGCCGGCTGGCCACATGCTGCGGGTGCAGGGCGCCAACGGCGCCGGAAAAACCAGTTTGCTGCGCATGCTTTGCGGCTTGCTGCTGCCCACCGAGGGCCAGGTGTTGTGGCGCGGCGAGCCGGTGGCGGCGCTGCGTGAGGAGTTCGGCCGCGAGCTGGTTTACCTCGGCCATGCCGCCGCGCTCAAGGACGAGCTGACGCCGCTCGAAAATCTTGAAGCGGCTTGCACGCTCGGCGGCACGCGTGCGGTGGCTGGCAGCGCAGCCGGCGCGTTGCAGGGTGCCGGCCTGGGCGGCTTTGAGCACACGCCGGCGCGCCGGCTCTCGCAGGGGCAGCGGCGCCGGGCCGCGCTGGCGCGGCTGGCGCTGTCGGCTGGCATGCCGCTGTGGATTCTGGACGAGCCCTTTAACGCGCTGGACACGGCGGCCACGGCCTGGCTGGAGGCGCTGCTGCGCGGCCATTTGCAGCGCGGCGGCTCGCTGGTGCTGACCAGCCACCAGGGTGCGCTGCTGGCTGACGCGCCGCAGCAGGTGCTGGCGCTGTGACGGCCGTGTGGACCGGCCCCGCACCGGCTGCAAGCGCGTCCGTTGGCTGGCTCGCCGGTGCGGCCTGCGTGTTCCGGCGCGACTTGCGCATTGCGTTGCGCCGGCGGGCCGACACGTTCGCGGGCCTGGTATTTTTTGTGATGGTGGCGAGTCTGTTTCCGCTGGGCGTTGGACCCGAGGTGGCCATGTTGCGCGTCATGGCGCCCGGCGTGTTGTGGGTCGCCGCCTTGCTGGCCTGCCTGCTTCAGCTGCCACGCCTTTTTGCCGACGATCACCAGGACGGCACGCTGGAGCAACTGCTGCTGGCCGCGCAAGCGCTGCCGGTGCTGGTGCTGGGTAAGGTGGCCGCGCACTGGATCGCGTCGAGCTTGCTGCTGGTGCTGGTCTCGCCCTTGCTGGCGCTGCAATTTGGCTTGCCCGCCAGCGACAGCGCCGTGTTGACCCTGACGCTGCTGCTGGGCACACCAGTGCTGAGCCTTGTGGGCGCCATCAGCGCTGCCTTGACGGTCGGGCTGCGCGGCGCCGGCATGCTGGTGCCGCTGTTGACCTTGCCGCTTTATATTCCGGTGCTGATTTTTGGGGCGGGCGCGGTACAAGCGCACAGCGCCGGGCTGGACGTGAGCGGTCATTTTTCGCTGCTCGGCGCCATGCTGGTGCTGGCGCTGGCCGGTGCCCCGCTGGTGATTGCCGCAGCCTTGCGTATTTCGGTGGAATAAACGAGACATGTCAACACGACCGAATTTCTTCGCCTACGCCGCGCCGCAGCGCTTTTACCCGCTGGCCGGGCGACTGCTGCCCTGGTTTTGGGCAGCCGCCGCGCTGCTGGCCGTGGCGGGCTTGTACATTGGTTTGCTGCTTGCGCCCACAGACGCGCAGCAGGGCGAGGCCTACCGCATCATCTTCGTGCATGTTCCTGCCGCCTGGATGTCGATGGTGATTTACCTGGCCATGGCCGGCTGGGCTGGCGCGGGGCTGGTGTTCAATTCCCGGCTGTCGTCGATGATGGCTTGCGCGCTGGCGCCCACGGGTGCGCTCATGACCTTTTTGGCGCTGTGGACCGGCGCGCTCTGGGGCAAGCCGACCTGGGGCGCCTGGTGGGTCTGGGACGCGCGGCTGACGTCCGAGCTGGTCTTGCTGTTCCTCTACATCGGCTTCATGGCCTTGCACGGTGCCATTGAAGACACGCGCCGGGCCGACCGCGCCGCCGGCCTGCTGGCGCTGGTGGGCGTGGTCAATGTGCCGATCATTTACTTCTCGGTGAAATGGTGGAACACCTTGCACCAGGGCGCCTCGGTCAGCTTCACCAAAGCCCCCAGCATGGCCACGCCCATGCTGCTCGGCATGCTGGTGATGGCGCTGGCCTTTTGGATGTACTGCATTGCAGTGGCGCTGCTGCGCTTGCGGGTCATCATGCTTGAGCGCGAAAGCCATACGGCCTGGGCCCGTGAGGTCCGCCTTGCTGACAAAAAACTTCGGAGGGGGACATGAATGCACAAGCCGTGAACGCATTTTTCAGCATGGGCGGTTACGCCCTGTATGTATGGGGCTCGCTGGGCATGTGCGCGGTCGTCATGGCGCTGGAGCTGTGGCAACTTCGCCTGCGCCGTCACCAGCTGCTGCGCCTGGCGGACCCGGCACCGCAAGCCCCGGAAAGTACTGCATGAAAGCCCGGCATAAACGCATGCTGGCGCTGGCCTGCGGCCTGGGCGCTCTGGCCGTGGCCAGCGCACTGGTGCTCAAGGCCTTTCAAAGCAATATGGTTTTTTTCTTCAGTCCCTCGCAGGTGGCTGCCAAGGAGGCGCCGCAGGGCCGCAGCTTTCGCATCGGCGGGCTGGTGGAGACTGGCAGCGTGGTGCGCGAGCCGCAAGGACTGAGCATGCGCTTTGTGGTGACCGACACGGCCCACACGGTGCGCGTGCAGTACACCGGCTTGTTGCCTGACTTGTTCAGTGAAGGCAAGGGTGTGGTGGCGCAGGGCCGGCTGGGCGATGACGGCGTGTTTCGCGCAGAGCAGGTGCTGGCCAAGCATGATGAAAACTACATGGCACCTGAAGCCGCCCAGGCCCTGAAGCAGGCTCGTCCCGGGGTGTCCCCGGCCTATGGCAGCACGCTGGTCAAACCCTGAGGTACCCATGATCTACGAGCTTGGCCATTTTTCATTGATGCTGGCGCTGCTGGTGGCGCTGGTGCTGGGAATCTTTCCCCTGCTGGGCGTGCAGCGCGGCCATGCGGCCTGGATGGCGCTGGCGAGACCGGCGGCGTTGGCGCAGTTTGCGCTGGTGGCGCTGTCGTATGCCTGCCTGACGCATGCTTTTGTCACCCATGATTTTTCGGTCCAGCTGGCGGCCAACCACTCGCACACTGCGCTGCCGCTGATCTACCGCATCACGGCGGTCTGGGGCAACCACGAAGGCTCCATCTTGCTCTGGTCGCTGGTTTTGAGCGGCTGGACGCTGGCGGTGGCGCTGCTGTCGCGTCAGCTGGACGCGGCCATGGTAGCCCGCGTGCTGGGCGTCATGGGCCTGGTGAGTTGCGGTTTTTTGCTGTTCACGCTGCTGACTTCCAACCCTTTTGAGCGTTTGCTGCCGGCTGCGGCTGATGGCAAGGATTTAAACCCTTTGCTGCAAGACCTTGGCATGGCGATTCACCCGCCCATGCTCTACATGGGCTACGTGGGTTTTGTCGTGCCCTTTGCCTTTGCCGTGGCGGCGCTGCTGGCGGGCCGGCTTGATGCCGCCTGGGCACGCTGGTCGCGCCCGTGGACCACTGCCGCCTGGTGTTTCCTGACTTTGGGCATCGCGCTAGGCAGCTTCTGGGCCTACTACGAACTCGGCTGGGGCGGCTGGTGGTTTTGGGATCCGGTGGAAAACGCCTCGTTCATGCCATGGCTGGTTGGCACGGCGCTGATTCATTCCCTTTCTGTGACTGAAAAGCGCGGTGGCTTCAAGATGTGGACGGCCCTGCTGGCCATCCTGGCCTTTTCGCTCTCGCTGCTGGGCACCTTCATCGTGCGCTCGGGCGTGCTCAGCTCGGTCCATGCTTTTGCCACCGACCCGGCGCGCGGCGTTTTCATTTTGATGTTTCTGGTGCTGGTGATCGGCGGCTCGCTGGCACTGCTGGCGTGGCGCGCACCGGTACTGGAGCGCTCGGGCGGCGGCGGCGCTTTTGCCCCGGTCTCGCGCGAGGCCATGCTGCTGGCCAACAACGTCTTGCTGCTGGTCGCCACCGCCGCCGTGTTGCTGGGCACTTTGTATCCGCTGGTGATTGACGCGCTCGGTCAGGGCAAGCTGTCTGTTGGCCCGCCTTACTTCACAGCCGTTTTTGTGCCGCTCATGACGCCGGCCCTGTTTCTGATGGGCGTCGGGCCGCTGGCGCGCTGGCGCCAGGCTGCAGCGGGCGATCTGGCGCTGCGTTTGCGCTGGGCGCTGGGTGTGAGCGCGGCTTCGGCCTTGTTGGCGGCGGTGATCTTGCAGCAATGGACGCCAATGACCGGGCTGGGTCTGTGGCTGGCGGCGTGGATCGCCGGGGGCACGCTGGTCAATTTGCTGGAACGGCTGCGCGCCCACCCGGCTGCGGGGCTTGCACAGCGCCTGGCTGCGCAGGCCGGTAGCTATTACGGCATGCTGCTGGCCCACCTCGGGGTGGCGGTGTTCATTGTGGGTGTCACGGTGGTCAGCAGCTTTCACAGCGAAAGTGATGTGCGCATGCAGGTCGGCGAGACGGCCGAGGTTGGCGGATACAGCTTTCGGCTCGAGGGCATCGAGCTGGTGCAAGGGCCCAATTACAGCTCGGCGCGGGCGCGGCTGACCGTCACGCACGGCGCACAGGCGCTGGGATTGATGACGCCCGAGCGGCGTGTCTACCGCGTCAGCCGCATGGCCATGACCGAGGTGGCGATTGACCGTGGCATCACGCGGGATTTGTACGTGGCGCTGGGCGAGCCGGTCAGCGCCACCGCCTGGAGCGTGCGCGTGCACCACAAGCCTTTTGTCAACTGGATCTGGGGTGGCTGCGTGCTGATGGCTTTGGGCGGCTTGCTGGCGGTGCTGGACCGGCGCTATCGACAAGTGCGGGCGACGCGGGCTGTGCCTCTTGCCTCGGCGGGCGGCTCCGCGGGGCCGGTGAGGCAGCGCGCATGATGCGGCCCCTGCTGCGCTGGCTGCCGCTGGCGGTGTTTGCCGTGCTTTTAGGGTTTCTGGGTATCGGCTTGCAGCTCAAGCCGCGCGAGGTGCCGTCGCCCTTGATCAACCGGCCGGTGCCGGCGTTTTCGCTGCCCACGCTGGCGCAGCCGGCGCAAAGCCTGTCCCCACAAGACCTGCGCGGGCGGGTCTGGCTGCTCAATGTCTGGGCCTCGTGGTGCGTGGCTTGTCAGCAAGAGCACCCGGTGCTGGTTGATTTTTCAAAGCGCCACGCCGTGCCACTGCTGGGCTTGAATTACAAGGATCGCCGCGACGAGGCGCTGCGCTGGCTGGGCAAGTACGGCGACCCCTACCGCGCCTCGCTGTCTGACACCGATGGTCGCGTCGGCATTGAACTGGGTGTTTACGGCGTGCCCGAGACCTTTGTCATTGATCGCGAAGGGGTGATCCGCTACAAGCACATTGGTGCCGTGACGCCAGAGGCTTTGACCGGCATCATCTTGCCGCTGCTGGAGAAACTCGGTGGCTGAACTCTTGCGCTTGCTGGTTTTGGGCGCCCTGCTGTGGGCCAGTGCGCCGGCCCATGCTGTCAAGGCCGCGCCGGCGGCCGCCGACCCGGCGCTCGAAGCGCGGGTCATGCAGGTGGCTGAAGAACTGCGCTGCCTGGTGTGCCAGAACGAAACCATTGCCGCTTCGCACGCCGAGCTGGCGGTGGATTTACGCCAGCAAATTCGCGAACAGTTGCAGCAAGGCCGCACGCCCGCGCAGATTCTCGACTTCATGGCCGGCCGTTACGGTGATTTTGTGCTGTACCGGCCACCCCTGAAGGCACAGACCATGCTGCTTTGGATCGGCCCGTTTGTGCTGCTCTTGCTGGCGGTCTTGACCTTGTGGTGGCAGATTCGCCGCCGGCAAACCGGAACCGACGATGCGGCAGACCTGAGCGCCGCTGAATTTGAGCGTGCGCAGCGCATGTTGCAAGGTCGCGGGGAGCGGTTATGACGATGTTCGTCGTAGCAGCTGTGTTGCTGGTGTTTTGCGTCCTGGCGCTGCTGCTGGTGCCACTGCTGGGGCGTCGGTCCGGACATTTTTTTTCGCTCGCGCCCCCCGCAACAGCCGCTACCAGTGATGCCGCCGACATCACCGACCTCACCGACGTTACCGGCACTGCGGCTGCTGTGACGGCCAATTTGGCCGTTTTGCGCGAGCAATCCCGGCAACTGGAGGCTGACTACGCAGCCGGTTTGCTGGCTGCGCCTGAGCACGCGACTGCGCGCATGGAACTGGCCCGCCGCGCCCTGGAAGAGTCGCCGCAGGGCAGCGCTACGGCGCCGGCCCGGCCGGCGGCTGGCCAGGCCGGTTTGTCGCGGCGCAGCCGGCCTACTGCGCTGCTGCTGGGCGTGCTGTTGCCAGTGCTGGCAGCGGGGATGTACCTCAGGTTGGGAACGCCTGAAGCCCTGGACACGGCGAGCGTCGCAGCTGCGCCTGACGGTGGCGGCGCCAGTGGCGAGGTGAAGATGGCACAGGTCGAAGCCATGGTCAGCACCATGGCTGAGCGACTTGAAAAAATGCCGCCTGGTCAGGCCGATCCGGCTGGTTGGGAGATGCTGGCGCGTTCGCTGGCTTCGCTGCAGCGCTACCCCGAGGCCGACCGTGCCTACGCCCGCGCAATCGAACTGGCGCCGCGCAACGCCCAGCTGCTGGCCGACCGGGCTGATTTGCTGACCCTGCTACAAGGCCGCAACAGCGTTGGCGAGCCCACCCGCCTGATCGAACAAGCCTTGCAACTGGAGCCAGACAACCTCAAGGCGCTGGCGCTGGCCGGCAGTGCTGCGTTTGAGCGGCAGGATTTTGCCGCAGCGCTCAAGTATTGGAGTCGCGCCCGTGCGCTGGCCTCCCCGGGCAGTGACTTTGCCGACGGTCTGGATCGCAGCCTGGAGGCTGCCCGCAGCGGCGCTGGCTCACGGTTGCAGCTCAGCAGCCAAACCGCTGCGCCGACTTCTGCGCCGGCCTCTGCGCCTGCTCGCGCAGATTCGAGCGCGGGAAACAGCAGCGCACAGACCGCCGGCGCGGCCGGGCTCAGCGGCAGCGTCAGCATAGCGCCGGCCCTGCGCTCGCTTCTGCAGCCTGGCGATACCTTGTTCATCTTCGCCCGCGCTGCCCAGGGCCCGCGCATGCCGCTGGCGATCTTGCGTTTGCAAGCCAAAGACCTGCCCGCCAAGTTCACCCTGGACGACAGTCTGGCCATGTCAGCGGAGCTCAAGCTCTCGCGCTTTGAACAGGTCGTGGTGCAGGCGCGCATCTCGCGCAGTGGCAACGCACTGCCCCAGGCCGGCGATCTGACCGGCCAGAGCGGCCCGGTCAAACCGGGCGATCGGGCCGTCCGTCTGACGATTGACCAGGTGCAGCCTTGACAGGCTCAAGCCTGCCAGCGCGGCGGCCGGGTTGCCAAAGACCTTGGCGCACGCCATCCGGCGAGGTTAGAACTCAGACGGGCGAAAAATAGCGTTTGATCACCAGCTCCGCAACCTGCTCGGGCTGCTCTTCGTGTGCCAGATGTCCTAAGCCTGGCAGCTGCGTCAGGCTGGACGGCAAGCCGGCAGGAAGACGCGCCAGTACCCGTTGGGCCTGCGCGGGCGGCACCGTGTGGTCACGGGCTCCCACCACCAGATCCAGCGGCGACTGCAGCCTGGACAGCTGATGCGCCAGCGTTTGCAGGTCCCAGTTCGCCATCATGCCCAGCGCGCCCGCCGCATGACCGGCGCTGCTGACCAGTCGGCCGTACAAGGCCATGCCCTCTGCGTCCAGCGTGGAGCCGGTGCTGGCGAGCAGTCGAGCGAGTACCGCCGGCTCGGCCGCCCGCGCCGAGAAAAAACGCGGCACCAGCGAACTGCTCGCCATGAGTTTGGCTACGGGCGAAAAAAGCTGACCGGCCAGCCCGCGCAGGGGCAGCAGGGCGGCATTCAGGCCCATGATGGCGCGCGGCTGCACCCGCGCGTCCAGCGCCATGCGAACGGCCACAGCGGCACCTGCCGAATGACCGATGACCAGCGTCGGTCTGACATCAAGGGTTTGCAGCAAGCCGGCGACGGCCTCAGCCATGCCGGGCAGCGACAACTGCGCCGAAGCCGCACCGCCGGAAGGCATGCCGGTGAAAGCGTGGCCGGGCAAATCCATGGCGATGACTTGCGCATGTTGCGCGAGCAAGGGCGCCAGGCCCCGCCAGGAATGCGTGGACGAGCCGGTGCCATGAACCAGCAGGACGCGCTGGTGCGGCTGATCTGGCTGCAGCCAGTGCTGCACATGCCAGCGCAGGCCGGCGGCCTCGATGAAGCGGCTGCGCTCGCGGTGCGGCCAGTCCCGCCCATCGCGTTCCCAGACCAGGCGCTCGCTCATGCTGGCGTTCAGCGCGCCGCTGTTGCCGAGCCGCTGGCCAGGCGCACGGCTTGCGACAAGCCCTGGGCGCCGGCAAAGGGCAGCGGCACATAGGCGGCGCCCATGGCCTGGGCCAGCGCTTGCGCCACGGCTTGCGGCTGTGGCGAGGTGTCTATCAGCAAGGCAGTCAGGCCCGCGAGTTTGAGCAGTTGGGCGGCGTTAAGGGCGTCAGCGCCGGCTTGCGTGCGACCTGGCGTGCCGTCGCGCGCGATGTTGGCGCGGCCGTCCGTGAGCAGCACCACCACCGGCGTTTCGCCTTGGCGACCGATCTGTCCGGCGAGTTCGCGCGCTGCATCTATGCCGGTAGCCAGCGGCGTGCCGCCGCCGCCAGGCAGGGCGGCCAGGCTGCGTTTGGCGCGGGCCAGCGAGCGTGTGGGCGGCAGCAGCAGGTCGGCGATCTGGCCCCTGAAAGCCAGCACCGCGACCCGGTCGCGGCGCACATAGCAGTCGGCCAGCAGCAATTCGACCGCGCCCTTGGCTTCGGCCAGCCGATGCAGCGCCGAGGAACCCGACGCATCAACCACAAACAGCGTGGTGGTGGAGCGGTTTTGCTTGAAACGCATGACGTGAAAGTCTTCGCGCCTGACCTGAATGCGGCGCGTCGGGCTGGCCGAAGCGTCCGGCGCATGCGCTGCCTGCCTCAGCCTTTGCCAGGGCGCAGCGGCGCGCAAGGTGTCCAGCACATGCAGTCTGGCGCCGGCTCGGGGCTCGCTGCGGCGTGTGCCCACAGGTCGGCCGCGCAACTGGTTTTTTTGCTCAGCGCCGGACCGCCCGCCTTGGCCGCCCCTGGCCCGCGCTTCCCCGGCTTTCAAGGCCGCCAGCAGGCCGGGCGGTATGGCGGCCAAGGCGGCTTGCACCACCATTTCCTGCAAGGCTTGCTCGGGGGAGGGTGCGTCGTCAGGTTGTTCTTGGTCTGCATCCTGGGGTCGGTCTTCGGGGGCGTCCGTCGGGGCTTCGCCGGCTTCGGCCTTGTCGCCAGGCGGCGGTTCCTGGGGCGCAGGCTCGCTGGCTTCCTGCTCGGCGTTGGGTGTCGGGTCTTGTGCCGGCGCCGGTGGCAGCTGCGTGGCCCGTGGCGCCAGCACCAGCCGGGCGGCCAGTGTGGTGTGCGCATCGTCCACCTGCGTCTGGCCGGTCAGGGCAGCTGCGGCCCGCGCCACGCGCAGCGCCAATAGCGGCGCCCGCATGGAAGCCACGCCCAGCATGATGGCGCAGGCGCACAGGGCCTCAAGGCTTTGCTCGGTGTGCGTGACTTGCGGCAGCAGGGCGCGGGCAGCATCAATGTCGCTGCGTTGCCAGCGCTGGTCTGAGGGTGCGCTGGTCAGGTCGGGCCGTGGGCTTGCCATGTCCTGCGCGCCATCAAATTGCAGTGAAAACTGAAATGCCAGCCGGTCCAGCAGCGCTGCGGGCAAGCGTTCATCGTCGCTCTGGCCTTCGTCAAAGGCGATCAGCGCCAGGCGCGCCGGGCGGCGCTGCGTGAGCCCGTCACGCTCGAGCACCACTTCGCCCTGGTCCAGCACGGCGGCCAGGTGTGCGGCCATACCGGGCGGCGTGCGTTCGGCCATGCCGAGGAGCAGCAGTCCGCCGTCAGCGCGTGCCAGCAAGCCTTGCTGGGCCACCGCGCGGCCTGCGCTCAGGGTGGCGGCCAGGTCCAGTCCGCCGAGCAGTGCGGTGTCGCTGGCGTGCAGCGGCAGGCGGTGCACAGGCGTGGCGGCTGGCAGCAGGGCGCGCAGGTATTCAAGCCAGGCGCTGCGCCACTCGCAGGCGGGGCCGCGCAATGCAGCGCCGCCCAGACCCAGGGGGTCAATGGCCAGCAGGGCGGCCACCAAGGCGGCCTCAGAGTCCGGCGCTGGAGCGTCCGGCGCGGATGTCATGCACCCATCAACTCGGCCACGGCCCGATCCACCCGCACGGACGAGCCGGCGTCGTCCAGCGGATTGCGCCGCAGCCGATGGCGCAGTGCCGGACCGGCCACTTGCCTGAAGTGCGCGTCCGTGACGGCTGCGTCGCCTTGCAGCGCGGCCAGCGCGCGGGCGGCGCGAATCAGCGTCATGTCGCCGCGCAGGCCGTCAGTGCCCAGCGCCATGCACAGCTGCGAAGCGCGTTCGCGGGCCGCTTCCGGCACGGCCACACCGTCCAGGCGGGCGCGGGCAGACACCACGCGGCGGCGCGTCTTGTCGCCTTCTTTTTTCCATTGCTCGGTAAAACCGGCCGGGTCGCGCTCAAAGTCGTCGCGGCGCCGGACCACTTCGACGCGGCTGGCGAGGTCGCCTGGGGTGCGCACTTCGACCGACAGGCCAAAGCGGTCCAGCAGTTGCGGGCGCAGCTCGCCTTCTTCGGGGTTGCCGCTGCCCACCAGCACAAAGCGCGCCGGATGCCGCACGCTCAGGCCTTCGCGCTCGACCACGTTCTCGCCAGAGGCGGCGACGTCGATCAGCAAATCGACCAGATGGTCTTCGAGCAGATTGACTTCGTCGATGTACAGGAAACCGCGGTTGGCCCGCGCCAGCAGCCCGGGCTCGAAGGCCTTGACGCCTTGCGACAGCGCGCGTTCAAGGTCAAGCGCGCCGACCACGCGGTCCTCGGTGGCGCCCAGCGGCAGGTCAACCACGGGCACCGGCACCAGATGTGTCTTGAGGGGTTTGCCCGCCGCTTTGAGCGCTGCGCATTCCTCGCAGCAAGGCTGGCCCTCGGCCGGGTCGCAGCCGTAGCGGCAACCCACGACGGAGCGCATGGGCGGCAACAAGGCCGCCAAAGCGCGAACGGCAGTTGACTTGCCGGTACCCCGGTCGCCCAACACCAGAACGCCTCCGATACGCGGGTCGACGGCGGCGATCAAAATCGCCAGCTTCATCTCGTCTTGCCCCACGATCGCCGAAAAAGGAAATGTAGTTGCCATAGCGCGCCGAGTATTGCACGGCCGATACCCGCTGCTGCTGCGGGATAGTACTGAACGCGCCGGGTTTGCGCCTGTCGGGCGCGGCCAGCGTCTGGCTAGGAACCGGCTTTTTTGTCGGGGCCGGGCGCGCTGGTGTTTTTTCGCGCTTCTTCGGCCAATCTTTGGGCTTTGGCCTTTTTCACGTCATGCAGTTGCCACCAGGCAAAGACCAGCACCAGGCCGAAAATTCCGAGTTCGATCCACATGCCCATGGCGCTGTTCCTTTGCGTTGGCTGAAAATCTGGTTGATGCGATGTCGGCAGTTCCTTCAAAAACTCGCAATGCACCGCTCCTGAACTGTCGGGGAGCCGTCCTGGCTTGTCAATATGCCGTCGGTAACTTGGGGTTTGCCGGGCAGACTTTTGCTTGGTGCGACTTCGAATCCCGCACAATCACGCCATGCGCTCAAACCAGACCTCCCTTGCCGGCGGCGCAGCCTCGTTGCTGCCGCCAGATGATCCTCAACGCCAGGCCTTGCACAACGAAGTGCATGCGCGCCCGACGGCCCGCATCCACCTGCCAGCGCTGGTGGTTTATGTGGCGGTGCTCAACGAGGGCGTCAGCCGCGAGCAGGAGTGCGAGCATCTCCGGCTGCTGCCGGGGCTGAGCGGCCTGAATCCGGACTTGCTCCATGGAAATTTCTTGCGTCTACGCTTTGACGGCTATACCGTGAAGTGGGAGCGCCACACCGAGTTCACGCGCTACTCCATCGTGCAGCCCCTGCCAGACAGCGCGCTGCTGGACGCCAGCGATCCGGAGCTCATGAACTCGCTGGTGGTCGAGCCCCAGTGGCTGTCTGCGATTCCGGGGCGGACCATTGCCGCCATCAAGCTGGCTCTGGTGCCCGGCGACCTTGACGCGATTCAGGAGACTTTGGTCAAGGCCAGACGCTGGCTGGGCGGTATGCCGGTGACCGCTTCCTTGCTGGGCCGAAACGCCCATGCGCTGGCGGTGAGCAGCTTTCTGCTGCGCCCTGACGGCTTCGAGCGCATGCTGGTGGTGGCGCCTGCCGATATCAGTGACAGCCGCGCCGGACGCGTTTCTCAGCGGCTGCTGGAGCTGGAGACCTACCGCCTGATGGCGCTGCGTGGCTTGCCGGTGGCCAAGCAGCTCAGTCCTCTTTTGAGCCAGTGCGAGACGGCCTTGGCCAACATCATGGCCAGCCTCGAAAACAAGTCCGTAGCCGACCAGGAATTACTGGACACGCTGGTGTCGCTTGCGGCCACTGTCGAGCGTGCCACTGCCGAGAACGCCTACCGTTTTTCAGCGACGCGCGCTTACGAGGGACTGGTCGCGCAGCGCATCGCGGAACTCCGCGAAAAAGCAGTTTCGGGCACGCAGACCATGGGCGAGTTCATGCAGCGCCGCCTGTCGCCGGCGATTGCGACAGTGGCTGCCACTGGCCAGCGACTGACGTCCTTGTCCGAGCGGGTGGCGCGCACCAGCGCGCTGCTGCGCACGCGGGTCGATATTGCGACCGAGGTGCAAAACCAGCAACTGCTGGAAAAGCTGACGCGCGGCCAGGAGTTGCAGCTGCGGCTTCAGGCCACGGTCGAGGGCCTGTCGATTGCGGCGATCTCGTATTACGTGGTCAGCCTGATACTTTATGGTGCCAAGGCCTTGAAGGCTGCTGGCGCGCCGATCAACCCGGAGATTGCCGCTGGCGCGCTGGTGCCTCTGGTGCTGTGGTCTTCATGGATAGCGGTTCGGCGCATCCACCAAAAACTCAGAACGCTGTAGCCGCTCAGTTCACCATCACCAGCTTGCCCATCACGCTGCGCGAACCCATGTGCGCGTAAGCGGCCTTGAGTTCGGCCATTGGCATGCAACGGTCAATCACCGGCTTGATCTTGCCCTGGCCGTACCAGGCCGCGAGCTCGCGCATCATGGCCGCATTGGCGGCTGGTTCGCGTTTGGCGAAGTCGCCCCAGAACACGCCGACGATGGAGGCGCCCTTGAGCAGCGGCAGGTTAAGCGGCAAGGACGGAATCGGGCCCGAGGCGAAGCCCACCACCAGGTAACGCCCGCGCCAGGCAATCGAGCGAAAGGCCTGCTCGGTGAAGTCGCCGCCAACCGGGTCGTACACCACGTCCGGGCCTTTGGCGTCAGTCAGCTTTTTAATTTCGTCGCGCAGGCTTTGGCGCGTGTAGTTGATGCTGGCGTCTGCGCCCAGCCGCATGCAAAGCGCGCATTTTTCGTCGGTTGACGCTGCGGCAATCACCCGCGCGCCAGCAGCCTTGGCGATCTGTATCGCCGCCGTGCCCACGCCGCCGGCGGCGCCCAGCACCAGCACGGTCTCGCCGGGCTTGAGTTGCGCGCGGTCCATCAGGGCGTGATGCGAAGTGGCGTAAGTCATGATGAATGCTGCGCCGTCCTCATGCGAACAGCCCGCTGGCAGGGGCAGGCACAGCGCAGCCGGCGCCAGCGTGTGCGTGCCAAAGCCGCCGGTGCCCGACAAACAGGCCACGCTCTGGCCCGGTTTCAAGTGCGTCACGCCCTCGCCCACCGCCTCGATCACGCCGGCGTATTCAGAGCCCGGCACAAAGGGTAGGGTGGGCTTCATCTGGTATTTGTTTTGCACGATGAGCAAGTCCGGAAAGTTCAGGCTTGCCGCCTTGATGTTGATCAGAACCTGACCGGCCTGCGGCACAGGCGTTGGCAGTTCCTTCCAGGTCAGGGCATCGACGCCGATGGGGTTTTCACAGAGCCAGGCTTGCATGGGTTTTCCTTCCGTGTTGGGGCGCTACATTGAGGCCGGCAGTGTCGCACGGGCGAACCGGCGCCCGCGGCGCCGCAAGCCGCCATGGCGACTCAGAGTGTGAGCAATCCGGTGCGCTCCAGGGTCCAGACCACACCGAGGACGGCGATGACCAGCGAGCCACCTGCGACGATCACCCAGCGGTAAAACGCGGTGTGTCTGAGCAGCCAGGCAAGCGGGAAAAACACGGCCACGATCGCCAGTTGCCCCAGTTCCACGCCGACATTGAAGCCGCCCAGCGCGACGGCGAGTTGCCGTGCGGGCAAGCCAAGGTCGAGCAAGACGTTGGCAAAACCGAAGCCGTGGATCAACCCAAAAACAAAGGCCAGCCGCCAACGCCGAAAGGCTGACCAGCCCACCAGGTTGTTGAGCGCCGCCGCCACCACCGACAGGGCAATGGCAGGCTCAATCAGATCGGCCGGCGGCTCCAGCCATTTCAGCACCGACAAGGCCAGCGTGATTGAGTGCGCCACCGAGAAGGCGGTGACCACCGCCAGAACGTCGTGCAGGGCCGGCTTGGCTTTGTTCACCCCGCGCCATTGCGTGACCCGGCCTCTGGAGGTGACGAGCGGCGCTAGAACCAGCAGGCTCAGCAAGAACAGGATGTGGTCGATGCCAATCCAGATATGCCAGACGCCCTCCACCACATAGCGCCCGAAAACCGCCAGCGCGCTGCCGCCCTCGGCCGTCAGTTCCGCCTGCGGCCGGTCAGGGCTCAAGACTGCGCTGCTTTGAAAGCCGGGCAGGTCGACCTTGAGCAAGCCCCGGTGAAGGTTGTCCTGCGCAAATATCAGTTCGTAGCGCAGCTTGAATCGTGCCTTTGCAAGATCAGTCAGCCCGGGGCAGACGGGCTTCCATTGCGCGCTCAGATACAGACCGTCGGCATGCTCGCTGGCTTGCAGATCGACCGGCCCCAGCGCGCAGTCCTTGGCGGATTCACCGAGCGTCAGGCCTTGCACCATCCAGGCATTGAGCTCGCCGCTGCGGCGCTCTACCTCGCCCCAGGTGACACGGCCGTCGCCGCTGGTATCAAGGTCAAAAAGCAGATCGAGGTCGCGTAAATTGATGTCGGCCCTGAGCACCAGTTGTTGCTCGCTCTGGCTCAGCGTCAGGTAGCTGCTGCTGCTCGAGTGGGCCAGTGCCGCGCTGCTTAGCAGCAGGCCCGCGAAGGCCATCACCCCTAGGCGCAGCAGGCGTTCGAGGTCGCGATGAAAAATGGCAAACCTCATTGCTTCGCCTTGATCCATGCGGGGTGGGCCTTGAGCGCCTGCACAAGCGGCTTCAATTGAGGGTCGGTGTAGCCGGTCTTTTCAGACCATAGGACCACGGGCTCGGCGGCTCTTGGCTGGTTCAGCGCCAGCGCTGCTTCCGCGAACAAGACCGCGTCGGCGGGCTCGTTTTGCAGCTTCCAGTTGTCGATGGACAGTGCCAGACCCGCTGGCAGGTCCCGGCCGTGACGAATCAGGTAAATCAGCCGCGGCCGCTCGATCAGTGATTCGCGCCGCAGCGCCTGGGCGTTCATGCGGGCTTCAAAGCGCGCCGCAAGCGCCGAAGTCTGACCGTCCTGCAGCCCCTTGCTGGCCAGCAAGGATTGCATCAGCAGCGCGTCGGTAGGCGCATCAGTGGCTGCGTAGGTTTTGGCTTTTTGCCACTGTCCTTGCTGGTTCAGCAGTTCCACCAGCGCCAGTCGCACCAGATGCGACTCCGGCCGGGATTTCAGGTGCTGTTCCCAGGCAGCGATGGCCTGGGCCGGCTGGCCGGCGGTTCGGTAAGCCTCACCCAGATGAAAGCGCAGCCAGTCCTGCGATGGTCCGTCCTTGAACCGTGCCAGGCGCAGGGTTTTGCCGAGCAAGTCCAGCGCCTGCTCCGGCTGGCCCGTTCTGTAATAAAGAATGGCGTGGCAGGGGTCAGACTCTTCGGGGCCGAACAAAAGCTCTACCTCCTTGCAGTCAGCGCGGGCAGCATCCATCTGCGAGAGCAGCAGATTCAGGGCGAAGCGCCAGGACCAGAATTCGGGCCGTGGGCGCTCTCTCAAAATCGCCGCATCGATGTCGCTGAGCCCGCCCCGGAAATCATGGAAACCCTGCTTGACCAGGCCGCGCAAAAAATAGCCGTCGGCGGGCAAGTCACTGTCTTCCCACCACGGTTTCAAGGCCGCCTTGGCCGATCCGAACCAGCGCAGGTCGCCTTCGGTCAGCCCCAGCATGAAAACGGCTCGCGCATACGCGAGCGCGGCCTGCAGGTCTTGCGGCTGACTGCGCCAGGCGCGCTCGGTGCTGCTGAAGGAGGCAGATTTTGCACTGGCGGCATGTACCGAGGTTTTCAGCAGAACCGCATCCTCTGCGGGCTTGAATCGCGCTTGCGCCGTGGCCGAAGAATGTATTGCAAAGGCGCAAAGAACACCGGCCCAGTACGCATAACTAGCGAAAACCCTTAGAGAAAATACCCTTAAAGGCTGGTTTGAATCTGATTTCATACTATTTTTCGCGTTGGATATCTAGTATCCTCTAATTTGAGCCCAAGCTCTGTCTGGTGTTCAATTTATCAACCCTGTTCCAAAGGTGTCCCATGAAATTTTTGATTTCCGCAGTTATTTCCGCTTTCGTGATGCTGTCGGCACCGGCCTTTGCCGGCAGCCATGGTGGTGGCAAGATGGACGACAAGAAAGTCGATTGCGCCAAGAAAGAAAACGCAGCCAAGAAAGAATGCGAAAAGAAGGACGATAAGAAGAAGTGATCTTTTCGCTTCTGAAGTAAAAAAGCCCTGCAAAGCAGGGCTTTTTTACTTATGTGTTCATCGGCCAGCGGCAGGCTTGCCGAGCACCACCTGGCAATTAGTGGCGTGGTGTGTCACTCTGGCTGTTCTGGTTCCAGGCCGGCAGTTTCGCGAGGATATTTTTTTGTCGCTTGGGCGTTTTGCTCTGGACCGTTACGGCGTACCGCTGTTGGTGCGGCGTTTCCATGGGCTTGCGCAGGCCGGCCAGCCTTCGCTCACAGCGCAGAGTTCCAGCCGTCAAGCTATGGCGGTGGTGATGCCCTGCGGCTGGGCCATGTAGCTGCTTCGGGCGGGGTCGACCGCAGTGTCACCCCTGCAGCTCGTACGCAGGCGTTTATCGCATCAGAATGTACCGGCTGACGGGCAGGCGAGCGCTGGCCGCTCGAACGCCTCACGATAGGCGCCGCGCGTTCTTGGGGCTCGCCTGCAGTCGTCGATTTGCACGCTCCGTGCGCCGGCGGCGCAAACAGTTGGGAGCCTGTAATTCCGCTTCTTTGCCAGCGTGGCACTACCCTTGCGATGACGCGCCTTGCGGTCGGGCTGACCGTAGAATCAGTCGCATGAAAATACTCATCTGCAACGACGACGGTTACCAGGCCCCGGGCATCGTGGCCCTCTACGAGGCCCTCAGGACGGTTGCAGATGTGGAGGTGGTGGCTCCCGAGCAAAACAACAGCGCCAAGTCGAACGCGCTGACCTTGCATTCACCGCTTTATGTACACGTGGCCGCCAACGGATTTCGCTATGTCAACGGCACCCCCGCAGACTGCGTGCATATTGCGCTGACGGGTTTGCTGGGCTACAGGCCCGATCTCGTGGTCTCCGGCATCAACAACGGCGCCAACATGGGCGACGACACGATTTATTCGGGCACGGTGGGAGCGGCGATGGAGGGCTATTTGTTTGGCATTCCGGCGATCGCCTTTTCCCAGACTGAAAAGGGCTGGGCGCATCTTGACGTGGCGGCAGGGCGCGCGCGAGACCTGGTTCAGCAACTCGCGCCGTCGATTGAAATGCTGACGCACAGCCAGGTGCCGGCCGTCGCGCCCTGGTTGCTGAACGTGAACATTCCGAATTTGCCCGACGAGCAAATCAAGGGTGTCAAGGTGGCGCGCCTGGGTCGCCGGCATGCGGCCGAGCGCGTCATCACCCAGACCAGTCCGCGCGGCGAAACCATGTACTGGATTGGCAGCGCCGGTGCCGCCAAGGACGAAGGCGAGGGCACCGACTTTCATGCCAGCCAGCTCGGTTTTGTGTGCGTCACGCCGCTACAGGTTGATCTGACCGACCACGAGCGCTTGCCCTATTGGGCACAAACTGCCGCGCGTCTTTCGCAAGGCCAGTCATGAGGCTGAAGCCGGGCTGCGAAACGCCGGGCGTCGATCAACGGCCGCAGGCCGCCGCCGGGGTCAAACGGCCTGGGTTTCCAGTGCGTTTGTCGCCAGACGCCGGCCTGCCTTCAGCGACCCGGCGAGCCCTCGGCACCAGGGCGACAGACGATCTTAAGCCCCCGCAGTCAAAAGCGGCCCTGGCGGGTCTGCAACAGCCCATGCCCGCTGGTGTCGGCCTTGACTCTCAAACCGTTCGCAGCCGTATGGTCGAAAAACTGGCGCGCCAAGGCGTCCGGGATGCGCTCGTGCTGGCTGCCATGGGCCGGGTCGAGCGGCATCGGTTTGTGGACACCGCCCTGGCCAATCAGGCCTATGAAGACACCAGTCTGCCCATCGGGCTGGGCCAGACCATCTCCAAGCCCAATGTGGTGGCGCGCATGCTGGAACTGCTGCGCCAAGGCAATGAAGATCGACTCGGGCGGGTGCTTGAAATTGGCACCGGCTGTGGCTACCAGGCGGCGGTGCTGAGCCACCTCGCCAGCGAGGTCTACAGCATCGAGCGGCTGCGCGGCCTGCATGACAGGGCCCGCGAGAACCTGCGCCAGTTTCGTCTGGCGAACGTGCATTTGCTCTTTGGCGACGGCATGCAAGGCTTTGCCAAAGGTGCGCCTTACGCTGCGATCATCGCTGCAGCGGGCGGCGAGGCGATTCCGCCGGCCTGGATAGAACAGCTCGCTTTGGGCGGACGGTTGGTGGCTCCCATGCAGACCGCCGGCGGCCAGCAAGCCCTGGTGGTGATTGACAAGACCGCGCAGGGAATTCGGCAGGCTGTGCTCGAAGCCGTGCACTTCGTGCCCCTAAAATCTGGCACTGTCTGAGCTGGCTCTGGTTCGGCAATGTGGGGAGGGTCTCGCCGGTGGCTGGTTCTCTGTGCAGCCTTCGGCAGGCCTGGATCATTCATACTTGAGGACGCGACCCGATGAACCCTTTTGGATCCTTTTGCAGCCAGCCAGCCGCGCCCTCCGCGCTGGCGTACGGCGCGTCTGCAGGTCCTGGCCCGGCGGACGAGGCTGCCGGTCTTCGCTGGTACCTGGCGAGGGGTTCCCTGCTGGGCCCGCTGGCTCTGGCGGCGCTGATGAGCGTGCTTGCCGGCTGCTCGTCGCGCTCGCTGACCACGGCGCCGGTGGAAGACCGTGGCACCGCCGCCCGCACAGTGCCAGCACCTGCGCCAGCGGCGCCGGTTTCAGCCGCAAGCCGCCCGACCGCGCCAGTGGCAGGCTCCGAGAACGCCGGAAAACCAGGTTTCTACACTGTCAAGCCCGGCGACACGCTGATCCGGATTGGCCTTGATTCCGGTCAAAACTGGCGCGACATCAGCCGCTGGAATGCCATCGAAAATCCCAATCAGATCGAGGTCGGCCAGGTGCTCAGGGTGACGCCGCCCAGCGATGCGGTGGTGACCCGACCCGTGACTTCCAGCGCGGCCCCGGTGTCCGTGCCGCTGCCCCCGCAGGGCGCTGCACCCGCGAAGGCCGCCAGTCCCCAGGCCAGCGCCTCGCTGCCGCAGCCGCCAGTTTTGGCTCAGGCCCAGCCCTCTGCGAATGCTGAAGACGAGATTGCCTGGCTCTGGCCCGCCCAGGGTGCAGCGATCGCGGGTTTTGACGAAGTCAAAAACAAAGGCCTTGACATCGGCGGGCGCGCCGGTGACCCGGTGCTCGCGGCAGCCGATGGGCGAGTGGTGTACTCGGGGGCCGGCTTGCGCGGCTACGGCAACCTGATCATCCTCAAGCACAACAACACCTACCTGACTGCCTACGCCCACAACCAGACGCTGCTGGTCAAGGAAGACCAGTCGGTGCGCAAGGGCCAGAAAATCGCCGAGATGGGCAGCAGCGACGCAGACCGCGTCAAGCTGCATTTCGAGATCCGGCGCCAGGGCAAGCCGGTTGATCCGGCCAAGTACCTGCCCGCTCGCTGATCTACCAAGCCAACCGCGAAAGACCACTCGAGCGATGAGCTGGCCTGTCCTGGTCTTTGACATCGAATCCATCCCCGACGTGGCAGGCCTGCGCTCGTTGCGTGCTGGCGCGGCGGACCAGACCGACGCCCAGGTTCACGCGGCCTATGTGGCCGAACGCAAGGAACGCGGCCAGAGCGACTTCATGCCGCTGCACTTGCAGCGTGTGCTGGTGATCAGCTGCGTTTTTCGCAATGCCGAGGGCTTGCGCGTGCATTCCTTTGTGGACCGCGAGCCCGACGGCGTGAGCCAGGAAGGCAAGATCATCCAGACTTTTTTCAATACCGTTGAAAAGCATGTGCCGCAGCTGGTCAGCTGGAACGGCGGCGGTTTTGATTTGCCGGTGCTGCATTACCGCGGCCTGCGCCACGGCGTGGTGGCCAGCAAGTACTGGGACATGGGCGAGGGTGGCGACCATGACAGCCGCGAGTTCAAATGGAACAACTTCATCAGCCGTTACCACACGCGCCACCTGGACTTGATGGACCTGCTGGCGATGTACCAGCCCAAGAACAACGCGCCGCTGGACGCCATGGCCAAGCTCTGCGGCTTTCCGGGCAAGCTCGGCATGGACGGCTCGGCGGTTTATCCGGCCTACCTGAACGGTCAGCTCGAGGAGATTCGCCGCTACTGCGAAACCGACGTGATGAACACCTACCTGATGTATTGCCGCTTTCAGAAAATGCGCGGCGGTCTGCTCGAAGCCGAGTACGAGCAGGAGATCGCTTTCGTCAAGGAAAGCTTGGGCCAGCTCGCGCCGCATGAGGCGCATTGGCAGGAGTATCTCGCTGCCTGGGCCTGAGGCCGCCTTGCCGAACCAGCTGACGCGCCATGACCTGAGACAATTCAGGCATGACGGAAGAAACCCAGACACAGGCCCTTGCGGCAACCCATTTAGCACCGGCGCCCGACATCGCCTGCACCCCGCCTGCGCCCGAAGCCTTGCGCGCCTGGGCGACGACGATCTACCCGCCGGACCTGCTCGAGGTCGAGTCGCTCGACATGGACGCCCAGGGCATTGCTCACCGCGCGGACGGCAAGGTGGTTTTCATTGAGGGCGCCTTGCCGTTTGAGCAGGTCACGGCCAATGTATTTCGTAAAAAAACCAGCTTTGAGAAAGCCACGCTGACGCAGGTCTACCGCGAGTCGGCGCAACGCGTCAAGCCGGCTTGCCCGCACTTTGGCATGCATGTGGGCGCCTGTGGTGGCTGCAAGATGCAGCACCTGCATGTAGGCGCGCAGGTCGCTGTCAAGCAGCGCGTGCTGGAAGACAACCTCTGGCATTTGGGCAAAGTCAACGCAGAAAACATCTTGCGCGCCATTGAAGGTCCGGCTTGGCATTACCGCTTTCGCGCCCGCCTGTCGGTGCGCTATGTGCGCAAAAAAGGCACGGTGCTGGTGGGCTTTCATGAGCGCAAGAGCACTTACGTGGCCGACATCAGGGCCTGCAACGTCTTGCCGCAGCGCGTCAGCGACATGCTGATGCCGCTGCGGGAACTCATTGGCAGCATGGACGCCAGGGAAACCTTGCCGCAGATCGAGCTGGCCTGCGGTGATGCGCCCGGCGACGGCACGCCCGCCGTCACGGCCATGGTGCTGCGCCATATGGAGCCCTTGAGCGATGCGGACCTGACCCGCCTGCGCGATTTCGCTGCCGTGCGTCCGGGGCTGCAGTGGTGGCTGCAGTCCAAAGGGCCGGAGACCGTCAGGCTGCTCGACGCCTTGCAGGAGGGCGACGCGCAACTGGCTTATGCCTTGCCGGATTACGGCGTCAGCATGCCCTTCAAGCCAACGGACTTCACCCAGGTCAACCCCTTCATCAACCGCGTGCTGGTGGCGCGTGCCCTGCGTTTGCTGGCGGTTGAATCCGGCGAGCGGGTGATCGACTGGTTTTGCGGCTTGGGCAATTTCACCTTGCCGCTGGCAACCTGCGCCCGCGAGGTGCTGGGCATTGAAGGCAGCGAGGTCCTGGTGGCCCGCTCACAGGCGAATTACGTCATCAACCAGGCCACGCGACCGGCCGCTGGCCTGGCGCCTTTGGCACCTACGCGCTTTGTGGCGCGCAATCTTTTCGAGATGACGCCAGCGTTGCTGGTGCAAGACGGGCAGGCCGATAAATGGCTGGTGGACCCACCGCGCGAAGGCGCGTTCGAGCTCTTCAAGTCGCTGGTGGCGCTGCACCCGAATGGCCCGGTGCGCGCAACGGTTTACGAGGACGGCGTGGACACAGGCGTGCACGCGATTCCTGCGGTCACCCCTCCGGCGGGCTGGAGCGCGCCCAAGCGCATCGTCTATGTCAGTTGCAACCCTGCCACCCTGGCCCGCGATGCGGGTCTGTTGGTCAATGAAGCCGGCTACCGCTGCCTGGCTGCCGGGGTGGTGAACATGTTCCCGCACACGGCCCACGTGGAATCGATCGCGGTTTTCGAGCGGGCATGAAAAAGGGGCCCGGAGGCCCCTTTTTCAGGATGATTGGCTCACTAGCCTGTCCAACTCCTCGGGCTCTCTTCAGTCCCGCTCGCCGCCAAAGATGCCGAGCAAGGCCAGCAGGCTCTGGAACACATTGAAGAGGCTCAGGTACAGGCCCAGCGTTGCGCTGATGTAGTTGGTCTCGCCGCCGTCCACGATGCGCTTGAGGTCATACAGGATGAAAGCGCTGAAGATGCCGATGGCCAGCATGCTGATGACGATCATGCCGGTCGACGACGCCACGAACACATTGATGACTGCGCCGACCATGAGGACCACAGCGCCCACCGTCAGCCACTTGCCCATGCCGGACAAGTCACGCTTGATCACAGTGGACAGACTGGCCATCAGGAAGAATACGCCCGCTGTGCCGCCAAAGGCGGTCATGATCAGGTCCGAGCCGTTCTTGAAACCCAGCACCATGGCGATCATGCGGGAGAGCATGAGACCCATGAAGAAGGTGAAACCGAGCAAAATCGGCACGCCAGCCGCTGAATTTTTGGTTTTCTCGATCGCGTACATGAAGCCGAACGCGCCGCCCAGAAAAACCACCAGTCCCACACCGCCGGAGAGCGCCTTGGTGATGCCGGTCGCAACGCCCAGCCAGGCGCCCAGCACGGTCGGCAGCAGGCTCAGGGCCAGCAGCCAGTAGGTGTTGCGCAGGACCTGATTGCGCTGCGCGACGCTTGTTTCGAAGCCGTAGTCCAGGGTTTGCACCTTGTCGTTCATGAAATACCTCCTCGTTCGTTGTCACAAAGCCGCTAGCTGCGGGCTTGTTTATTCTAGGTAATTCGTTCCACCAAGGCCAAATTTTTCGGCCTTGTCACCTATTTTTCATAAGGGTTTTGGTGAAATATCGCGGTCGGCATCGCTAGGTTGGTCGCGCCCAGACTTGCGTATGCTTGGCAGCTTTAGCGTTTTAGGGAAAGCACCATGCAAACCAAGCCAGTCCTCGAATTTTCCGACGTCAAGAAGATAGCCGCCGCTGCTGAAGCCGAGGCGCTACAACACAAATGGGCCGTCAGCATTGCTATCGTCGACGACGGCGGGCACCTGCTGCATTTTTCGCGGCTCGACGGCGCGGCACCCCTGACTTCGCACATGGCGCCAGCCAAAGCCAACACGGCCGCCATGGGCCGCCGTGAAAGCCGCATCTATGAGGAACTGATCAACGGCGGTCGCATTTCATTCCTGAGTGCGCCACATGTCGAGGGCCTTCTCGAGGGTGCAGTGCCGATCATGAAAGATGGTTTTTGTCTTGGCGCGGTGGGCGTGAGCGGCGTCAAGTCAACGGAAGATGCGCAGGTGGCGCGCGTCGGTATCGCCGCGATCGGGCTGTAGAGATCTGCTGACGGCTTGGAGTGCCTGGGGGCGCTCGAGGCTGGACAGGCGCCGAAGGCCTGGTTTTGTGGCTCGCTGGCGCTTTAGTTCCCAGGCTCAGTGATGAAGCCAATTTTCCGCAATCCGGCCCGCTGCGCGCTTGCCATGGCTTGGGCCACCCGCTCGTAGCGCACAGCCTTATCGCCCCTGATGTGCAGGTCAGGCTGCGGCTTTTGCGCCGCCGCGGCGAGGAGTTGCAGTGCCAGGGATTCGTCAGTGACCGGCATTTCGTTTAGGAAGTAGGCACCTTGCGCGTCCACGCTCAGGCGCAGGGCCTCGGGCTTGGCTTTTTGCACCTCGTTGCTGGCGCGCGGCAAATCGATGTTCACCGAATGCTTCATAACGGGCACGGTGATGATGAAGATGATGAGCAGCACGAGCATCACGTCAACCAGCGGCGTCATGTTGATCTCGTTCATGACTTCGTCGCTGTCGTCTTGGGTTCCAAATGACATGCTTTGCTCGCTCAGGCGTGTTTCGGAGCAGGCGCGTCAGTCAGCTCTGGCTTGCGGGCGGGGCTACCGGGGGACACCGGATGGACGCGTGCGCCAGTGAGAAAGTAGGCGTGCAGGTCATGCGCGAAGCGGCCGAGTTTGTGCAGCAAGCGCTTGTTGCCGCGCACCAGTGCGTTGTAGCCGAGCACGGCCGGGATTGCCACGGCCAGGCCCATGGCCGTCATGATCAGCGACTCCCCGACCGGGCCGGCGACCTGGTCGATGGTCGCCTGACCGGCCATGCCTATCGACAGCAGCGCGTGGTAGATGCCCCAGACTGTGCCGAACAAGCCGACGAAAGGCGCGGTGGAGCCGACCGATGCGAGAACGGCCATGCCCGATTGCAAATGGCTGGTGAATTCGTCGATCTCGTGGCGCAGACTGCGCGTGATCCAGTCGCTCGGGTCCAGCGTGTTGCTCAATTGCCCTTGGGCTTGCTGGTGGTGGGCGCTGGCGTCGCGGCCCTGCTCGACCAGCTGGCGAAAGGGGTTGTCATCGGCCTGGCCCAGGCTGTTTAGCCCGTTGGCCAGATCCGGGCTTCGCCAGAAGTCCTCGGCCTTGCTTGCGATTTTGCGGTAGCGCAGCAAGTCCAGCATCTTGATCAGGATCACCATCCAGGACGCCAGGGACATGAGCAGCAGCAGCACGGCGACCGAGCGCGTGACGATGTCACCCTGGGCCCAGACGTTGGCCAGTCCAAATTGGGGATTCATGCAGGGGTCCTCCGGATGTCGTTTTTAAATTGATGTTCAGGCGACGCTTTGAAGTTAGGAAACCCACAAAGCGAAACAGTGGGGGTCAAGGGCTCAATTCCCATTGGATCGGGACGTTGACGGCCATGGCTTCGGGCACGCCGTTGCGCTTACCCGGTACGTAGCGCCAGCCCATCACGGTGTCATGGGCGGCCTTGTCCAGACGCGGAAAACCGCTGGAACTCACGAGCTCGGCACGCTGGGCTTTCCCGTCCACGCCGATCCAGACTTTGTGGACTGTCTTGCCAGTTTCTCCCAGACGCACGCTCATGGGAGGGTAGGGCGGTTTGGGGTTTTGCAGGTAGTCGGCGTTGCTCGTGGGGGCTTGAAGCACCGGTGTGGGCGTGGGGGGCGGGGCGGAAGCCGCCTGGGTTTGCGGGGCCGCTGGCGGTGTGGGCGCGGTCGGTGCTGCCAGGGATGCAGCCTGGGTGGCGCTCAAAGGTGGTGCCGAGGGTGCCACCGCAGGAGCCGCCACCGCAAGAGGCGCTGCCTGCAAGTTTGGCGTCTGCAGCTGCGCAGACTGCGCAGGCGCGGCTGCGCTCGCCGGCTGCGGCTGCTCGGGGCTTGCCGTTCGCGTTGCGGGCAATTTTTGGGGCGGCGAGGACTGCGGCGTAGCGATGAATTGCGACAGCAGCTCGGCCGGTACCAGAACTTCGGCGGCTCGCACCAGCAGCCCGTTTTGCAAGGACCAGATCAGCGCCAGGTGCAGCGACACGATAGCCAGCGCACCCAGCGCGAGCCGCAGGTTTCTTCGCACGCGGTTCATGGCCTGCTGGCGGCTTGTCATGGCGGCGTTTGACGCGCGCTTTAGTAGACCAGCCGCTCAGGCCGGATTTCCTGCAAGATGGTGGTGGCGATTTCTTCGATCGACTTGGTGGTGGTCGACAGCCAGCGTATGCCTTCGCGGCGCATCATCGCCTCGGCTTCATGAACCTCCTGCTTGCAGTTGTGCAAGCTGGCATAGCTGGAGTTCGGGCGGCGCTCGTTGCGGATCTGACTCAGCCGGTCCGGTGCGATGGTCAGACCAAAGATTTTTTTGCGGTGTGGAACCAGCGCGGGCGGTAATTGCCGGCGCTCGAAATCTTCTGGGATGAGCGGGTAGTTCGAGGCCTTCAGCCCGTATTGCATGGCCAGATAAAGCGAGGTTGGCGTCTTGCCGCTGCGGCTCACGCCGACCAGGATCACGTCGGAGCCGGCCAGATCCTTGTTGCTCTGGCCATCGTCATGGGCGAGTGAAAAATTGATGGCTTCGATCCGGTCGTCATATTCCTTGCTTTTGGAGGCATCCGAGAAGCGGCCGACCCGGTGGTTGGACTTGAGCCCGAGCTCGCTCTCCAGCGGTGCGACAAACATGCCAAACATGTCGAGCAGCATGCCGTTGCATTGCGACTTGATGACCGCCAGCACGTCCATGTTGACCAGCGTGGTGAAGACGATCGGCCGCTGGCCTTCGACGCTGGCCGTGTGGTTGATTTGTCGAACGACCTGGTGGGCCTTGTCCACGCTGTCGATGAAGGGCAGTCGCACATGGCGGGGTTTGAGTTCGAACTGCGCGAGGATGGCGTTGCCGAAGGTCTCTGCCGTGATGCCAGTGCCGTCAGAGATGAAAAATACGGTGCGATTCGGCATAGGGTGAATTCTCAGGGGCGGTCCGTTTGCGGTCCGGGTTTTGTGCGTACGCTCAGTCGGCCGGGGCGACAACGACCGACCTCTACAATGCTCGCTAATTATCCAGTTTCTGACGCCATGCCCTGCATCAACCCCTTCAAACAACAACAAAGTTGGCTGCAGCCCATGGTGAATTACCCGGTTTTTAAACCTCCCGGAGTATTTTCATGTCCAAGCTGTTTGAGGCGACCGCCCTGGTCGTACCGTTTGAAAACCTGAGGATGACGGACGTCGAGGCCGTTGGCGGCAAGAACGCCAGCCTCGGCGAGATGATCTCGCAGCTGCCTACGGGCCCCAAGGGGGTGCGTGTGCCTACCGGCTTTGCCACCACCGCGCATGCCTTTCGCGTGTTTCTGGCGCATGCCGGGCTCGACAAAAAAATCAATGGCGTTCTAGACAAGCTTGACACTGACGACGTGCGCGCATTGGCGGCGGCCGGCGCGCAGATTCGGGCGCTGGTCGAAGCCCAGCCTTTCCCGGCCGAATTCGAAGCGGCCATCCGCCAGAGTTTCAAGGCGCTGAGCGCTGGCAATGCCCAGGCCAGCTTTGCGGTGCGTTCGTCAGCCACGGCTGAAGACTTGCCGGATGCGTCGTTTGCAGGTCAGCAGGAGACTTTTCTCAACGTCGTCGGCATCGAGGATGTACTGCACAAGATGAAAGAGGTGTTTGCCTCGCTCTACAACGATCGCGCGATCAGCTATCGCGTGCACAAGGGCTTTGCCCATGCCGACGTGGCTTTGTCGGCCGGAGTGCAGCGCATGGTGCGAAGTGATCTAGGCGCGGCCGGAGTCATGTTCACCATGGACACCGAAAGCGGCTTCGAGGACGTGGTGTTCATTACCTCCAGCTACGGTTTGGGTGAGACGGTGGTGCAGGGCGCGGTCAACCCGGACGAGTTTTATGTTCACAAGCCCATGCTGCAAGCCGGCAAACGCGCCGTGATCCGTCGCAATCTGGGCTCCAAACTTCTGCAGATGGAGTTCACCACCGCCGAAGAGAAAAAAGCCGGTGGCAAGCTGGTCAAAACCACTGACGTGCCGGTCGAGTTGCGCAACCGCTATTCCTTGACGGATGCCGATGTGGAGCAACTTGCGCGTTACGCGCTGATCATCGAGACGCATTACGGCCGCGCCATGGACATTGAATGGGGCAAGGACGGCACCGACGGTGAGCTTTACATCCTGCAGGCGCGTCCCGAAACGGTCAAAAGCCAGGCCAAGGGCAAGCCCGAGCAGCGCTACAAGCTCAAGGGCACCGGCACCGTGCTGGCCGAAGGGCGCGCCATTGGCCAGAAGATTGGCACCGGTCCGGTCCGCATCGTGCGCCACATCTCCGAAATGGACCAGGTCCAGACCGGCGACATCCTGGTCACTGACATGACCGATCCGAACTGGGAGCCGGTGATGAAGCGCGCCAGCGCCATCGTGACCAACCGTGGCGGGCGCACCTGCCACGCCGCCATCATTGCGCGCGAGCTCGGCATTCCCGCGGTGGTCGGTTGCGGCAATGCTACCGAGCAACTCAAGGACGGCATGCTGGTCACGGTGAGCTGCGCCGAAGGTGATACTGGCAACATTTACGACGGGCTGCTTGAAACCGAAGTCACTGAAGTCTTGCGCGGCGCGATGCCAGCCATTGACATCAAAATCATGATGAACGTCGGCAACCCGCAGCTGGCATTCGATTTTTGCCAGATTCCAAACCACGGCGTGGGTCTGGCGCGGCTTGAATTCATCATCAATAACAACATCGGCGTGCATCCCAAAGCCATCCTCGACTACCCCAACATCGACTCGGACCTGAAAAAAGCCGTGGAAAGCGTGGCGCGGGGCCATGCATCACCCCGGGCGTTCTACGTTGACAAGGTCGCCGAGGGTATTGCAACGATCGGTGCGGCCTTCTGGCCCAAGCCCGTCATCGTGCGACTTTCGGACTTCAAGTCCAACGAATACCGCAAGCTCATTGGCGGCTCGCGTTACGAGCCGGAAGAAGAAAACCCGATGCTGGGTTTCCGCGGTGCCGCGCGTTACCTCAGCCCTGACTTTGCGCAGGCCTTTGCCATGGAATGCGAGGCGATCAAGCGGGTGCGCAATGAGATGGGTTTGACCAACGTGGAAGTCATGGTGCCGTTTGTGCGCACGCTCGGCCAGGCCGCGGCGGTCACCGAACTGCTCGCCAGGCACGGGCTGCGCCGTGGTGAGAGCGGTTTGCGCCTGATCATGATGTGCGAGGTTCCCAGCAACGCCGTGCTGGCCGAGCAGTTCCTCGAGTATTTCGACGGCTTTTCCATCGGCTCCAACGACTTGACTCAGCTCACGCTGGGGCTGGACCGCGATTCCGGGCTGGACATTCTGGCCAAGGACTTTGACGAACGCGACCCTGCTGTCAAGGCGCTGCTGAGTCAGGCCATCAGCGCTTGTTTGCGTCAGGGAAAGTACGTGGGAATCTGCGGCCAGGGCCCCAGCGACCATCCTGACTTTGCGCTCTGGCTCAAGGACCAGGGTATCGGCTCGATCTCGTTGAACCCGGACACCGTGATCGCTACCTGGAAGAATCTGGCCGCCTAGGGCTTCGGCTGAACGACGGTTTTCAGACAAACCCGTGAACCACGCGCCGGATGCCTTTTAATGCCCGTTATTCCTGAAGCTTCACTCCTGAATGGGCCTGCTTTCCGGCTCTTGCGGGCGCTGGCCGAACTGGCGCGCCTGCTTGGCTGGCAGCGAGTGTCCATGTTTTTGCTCCGGCGCGCGCTTGTGCTTCGGCCCTTTGACGCAGAGGCGGCTGCTCGCTGGGCCGAGGGGCTTTTTCAGACAGGCCAGAAAGGCGCTGCCATCAATGCCTTGCAACAGCTTCTCAAGGACCATCCCGGGAGGGCGAGCAGTTGGTTCGATCTGGCTTACTGGCTTGAAAGCGCGGGACGCCATGGTGAGTCTGAACCGGCCTTCCGGGCAGCGCTGGATCTGGCCCCCGACATGGATCGCGCCTGGTACGGACTGGCTCTGGTGCACATTCGGGAGCAGCGCTGGGGCGATGCCAGCGCGGCGCTTAGACACACGACCCGGCTCCAACCTCGCAGTCACTTGGCCTGGTACCAGATGGGTAAAGTGCTGATGAAGATGGGTCATGCCGAGCAAGCTCTGGAGGTCATTCGCCACTTGCGCGCCCTGGAGCCCCAGGTCGCTGCCCGACTGGCCGATGAAACAGGGCTGGGTGCTCTGGTATGACCTTTTCGAAGTGAACGCGGCTGCCGTGACACCAAAATTCGTTCGACTGTCCGCCTCGCGCCGTCGTTGCCGTCCAGTGAGCAGACAGGCTGCAGGCAAGTGCGCACCGCCCGAGGAGCCTGTATGCCCATGAGCTCAGAGTCGGGCGCGGTGTCGACTGCCGCATCCAGATCGGCGTTCAGGCTGGCCTTGAACGTGGTTTACCGTTGGTATGCGGCCGGTTTTTTCGCCTTCGTTGTGCTGTTGGCAATGCTGGAGCAACTGGGCCTCTCGCGGCAGTGGATCGGCCTGATTTTTTTGCTCGCCACCATCGCGCTTTATGCCGGCATCGGCATCATGAGCCGGACCACCGACGCGGCGGAGTACTACGTGGCGGGCCGCCGGGTGCCGGCGGTCTACAACGGCATGGCGACCGGTGCCGACTGGATGTCTGCGGCGTCGTTCATTGGCCTGGCCGGAACGCTCTACCTCACGGGCTTCAATGGCCTGGCCTTCATCATGGGCTGGACCGGTGGCTATTGCCTGGTGGCTTTTCTCCTGGCGCCTTATTTGCGCAAGTTTGGCCAGTTCACCATTCCGGATTTTCTGGGCGAGCGTTACGGCGGCAACCTGCCGCGCATGCTTGGCGTCATGGCTGCCATTCTGTGTTCTTTCACCTATGTGGTGGCGCAGATCTATGGGGTGGGCATCATCACCGCGCGATTGACCGGCGTGGCCTTTGAGTTGGGGATTTTCCTTGGTCTGGGCGGCATTTTGCTGTGCTCATTTCTGGGCGGCATGCGTGCCGTCACCTGGACTCAGGTGACTCAATACCTGGTGCTGATCGTGGCTTACTTGTTGCCCGTGGTGTGGTTGTCCGTCAAACAAACCGGCGTGCCGGTCCCGCAGGTGATTTATGGCTACCAGTTACAGAAAGTCAGCGCGCGGGAAGCCGAATTGAGTCTTGATCCCACGGAGGTCCAGGTGCGGGAGGTCTTCAAGCAGCGATCCTCTGATCTGACCGCCAAACTGCTGGACCCGGCAGCCGCATTGACAGCGGACCGGGCCCGCGCCACCAGAGCGCTGGCCGAACTGAAGGCTTCAGATGCGCCCCTGGCCGAAATTTATGCCGCCGATCGTGCGCTTTCTGCCCTGCCTAAAACACCAGGTGCCGCGCTCACAGCCTGGGAGTTGGCCAAGGCAGAAGCCGATGCGAAGTCCAAGCCGCTCAATGGCATGCCGCCGCATGCGCAGCAATTTGCCGGTGATCCGGCCGGCGACGCCAAGGCTCGGGAGGAGTTCGACGTGTCGCGTCGAAATTTCCTTGCGCTGGTGTTTTGCCTGATGGTCGGGACGGCGGCGCTGCCGCACATCCTGATTCGCTATTACACGGTACCCAGCGTCAAGGAGGCGCGGCAATCTGTGGCCTGGTCGCTGCTTTTTATCGTCTTGCTCTACCTGACGGCGCCAGCGCTGGCCGTGTTGGTGAAATACGAGGTGTTCACCCTGGTGGTTGGCACGCCGTTCAATCAACTGCCTGAATGGATCACCGCCTGGAACAAGGTAGACCCCACCTTGTTGTCAGCGGTGGATGTGAACCGGGACGGTATCTTGCAACTCAACGAGCTTTCCATTGGCGGCGACATCATCATGCTGGCCGCACCGGCCATTGGCGGCATGCCTTATGTCGTTTCCGGTCTGGTGGCTGCTGGCGGCCTGGCGGCGGCCTTGTCTACAGCCGATGGCTTGCTGCTGACGATTGCAAGCGCGCTCAGCCACGACGTTTACTACAAGATGATCGACCCGAACGCCTCGACCGCCCGGCGCGTCACCTTGTCCAAGGTGCTGCTGCTGGTGGTCGCACTGGGAGCCGCCTATGTTGCATCGCGCAAGCCCGCCGACATCTTGTTTCTGGTGTCGGCGGCCTTCTCATTCGCTGCATCGGCTTTTTTCCCGGCCCTGACGCTGGGCATATTCTGGAAACGGGCAACCGGTGTGGCTGCGTCCCTGGGTATGGTCGCGGGTCTTGGCACCACGCTGGTTTACATGACTCTGACCCAGCCGTGGATGCGATCCCTGTTCGGTGTGACCCGGCCGATTGAGCTGTGGTGGGACATTCAACCGATCTCGGCGGGAATTTTTGGCGTGCCAGTCGGTTTTGCGGTCATTGTTCTGGTGAGCTGGGTCACCAGACGCCCCGATACCGCGGTGCTGGACCTGGTGGACCATGTGCGCTATCCGGCCCTCAAGGCTCCGGAGCAAGGGCAGGACTGAGGGCCCTGAAAGCGCTGCGGTGGGCTCAGTCTGACCAGCTTTATTTAGTCCCGCTTGCGGCGCGGGCTATAATCGGGGGCTTCGCCTTGCTGCACCCTAACGACGCTGGGGCAGCTTTTATTAACCAAAAGGAGAGTTTATGCGTCATTACGAAATCATATTGATGATCCATCCGGATCAAAGCGAGCAGGTCCCGGCCATGCTGGAGCGTTACAAGAGCATGATCACCGCAGGTGGCGGCAAAGTGCATCGCGTCGAGGACTGGGGCCGCCGTCAATTGGCTTACCTGATCCAGAAGCTGGCCAAAGCTCACTACATTTGCATCAACATTGAAGCCAGTCAGGCCGTCATGGACGAAATCGAGCATGCGTTCAAGTTCAATGACGCTGTGCTGCGCCACATGACTGTGGTCAAGAAAAAGGCCGAAACCGGCCCGTCCCTCATGATGCGCAACGTCGAGCGGGAAGAAGCCCGTAAAACCCAGCAGGCTGAGTACGCAGCCTCTTGAGGCGGACTGACCCTGTTGCACGCCACTGAGTGCTGCATTAGTTTTTGAGTGAACCATCTTGATTTGACGGCCAGTATTGCCGAGGCCAGCCCTCTGCGTTACACGCCAACCGGTCTTCCCGCTGTCAACTTTGTGCTCGATCACGAGTCTGAAGTCACTGAAGCAGGATCCACGAGGCAGGTCAAACTGAGCATCAAGGCAGTCGCCTTTGGAGTGCTGGCCGAACAAGCAGGCCGGCTTCCCTTGGGGCAGATCTTCAAGTTCAGCGGGTTTCTCATGAGCGCACGCACCAACAAGAGCGTTATCTTCCATATTCAAGAACTGAACACCCTTTAAGGAGTCCATCATGCCCGGACCAAAACGTTTTAACAAAGACAAGCGCCCCAAGCGCAACACCCAATCCCTGTTGTTCAAGCGCAAGCGCTTTTGCCGCTTCACCGCTGCCGGTGTTGAAGAAATAGACTACAAGGACATCGATACCTTGCGTGACTTCATCGCCGAAAACGGGAAAATCATCCCCGCCCGCCTGACCGGCACGCGCGCGATTTTTCAGCGTCAGATCAATACCGCCGTCAAGCGCGCTCGCTTCCTCGCGATGCTGCCTTACAGCGACCAGCACCGAACCCTATAAGGAGCACACAGCATGCAAATCATTCTGCTCGACAAAGTCGTGAACTTGGGCAATTTGGGTGAAGTCGTGAAAGTCAAGGACGGTTACGCCCGCAATTTCCTGATCCCCTCCGGCCGCGCACGGCGCGCCACCGCTGCGGCTATCAAGGAATTCGAGGTCAAGCGCGCCGAACTTGAGAAAATTGCAGCGGCCAAGTTGGCTGAGTGCCAGGCTCAGGGCCAAAAGTTGGGCGGCACAGTCATCAAGCTGACGCAAAAGGCGGGCGTTGACGGCCGCTTGTTCGGCTCCGTGACGAATGCGGATATCGCTGCAGAACTCACCAAGCACGGGTTCCCTGTTGCCAAGTCCCAGATCCGCATGCCCAACGGTCCCTTGAAGATTGTTGGCGACCATCCAGTGAGCGTTGCCTTGCACACGGACGTCCTTGCCGACATTTCCGTCACGGTCTATGGCGAAACCGCATAAGCGTTTTCTCGACGTGATTTAGTCACTCCAGCGTTTCTCGCGCCAAGTAAAAAGCCGCCGAAAGGCGGCTTTTTACTTGATGGGGCTTGGCTTGGTCACAGCTGCGGTGTCAAGGCTTGTCCTGCGTGTGCAAGAAGGTGCCACGCAAGCAGCGGTCTAATTCTCTTGGTCTGGCCAAAACCATGCGCGAGCATTCGCATTTGTTTTTCAGACCGATGCCAGCGGACGCGCCCGGATATTCTGGTTTTGCTCACGCAGCGGGTTTGCAGTGCAGACGCAGTCGAGGCCTGCCGAGCGCGCGCACTTGTCGCAAGCTCAGGCCATGCCTTGGTGCCGCATCAGGGCATCAATCGAAGGCTCGCGCCCACGAAAGGCCTTGAAGGACTCCATGGCGGGGCGACTGCCGCCGGCTTCCAGAATCGCTTCGCGGTACCTGCGGCCGGTCTCGACGTTGGCCGCAGCGCCGCTGGCGGACTCTTCAAAGGCAGCGTACGCGTCGGCTGACAGCACTTCAGCCCATTTGTAGCTGTAGTAGCCGGCCGCGTAGCCACCGGAGAAGATGTGGCTGAAGGTGTGGGCCGGACGGCTGTAGGGCGGTGCCTGAATGACCGCGACTTCCTCGCGGACTTCGGCCAGCAGGGCCATGACGTCCTTGCTGTCATCGCCCTGTGTATGCAGCAGCATGTCAAACAGGGAAAATTCGACCTGACGAAGCGTCTGCATGCCGCTCTGGAAGTTCTTGGCGGCCGTCATCTTGTCGAACAGCGCGCGCGGCAAGGGCGCGCCGGTTTCCACATGGGCGGTCATGTGTTTGAGAACGTCCCATTCCCAGCAGAAGTTTTCCATGAACTGGCTTGGCAGCTCGACGGCATCCCACTCAACGCCGCTGATGCCGGACACGTCGCGCTCGTTGACCTGCGTCAGCATGTGGTGCAGGCCGTGGCCAAACTCGTGGAACAGCGTGGTGACGTCGTCATGCGTGAGCAGGGCCGGCTTGCCGGCCACCCCTTCGGCGAAATTGCACACCAGGTGCGCGACCGGGGTTTGCAACTGGCCTGTGTCGGGGCGCAGCCAGCGGGCGCGCACATCGTCCATCCAGGCGCCGCCGCGTTTGCCGGTGCGCGCTGGCTGGTCGAGGTAGAACTGACCCACAAGCTGGCCCTTGCGCTCGATGCGGTAGAACTCGACCCCGGGCTTCCAGACGGGCGCGCTGTCTTTGGCCAGAGTGACTTCAAACAAGGTCTCGACGATTTTGAACAGGCCATCCAACACCTTGGGGCCGGTGAAATACTGTTTGACTTCCTGCTCGCTGAAGGCGTAACGCTCTTCCTTGAGTTTTTCGCCAATGTAGGCGTAATCCCAGGGCTGCGGGCTGGCCATGTTCAAGTGCTCCGCAGCGAAGGCACGCAGGTCGGCGACGTCTTTTTCAGCGTACGGTCGGGCGCGGCGCGCAAGGTCGCGCAGGAAGCTGATGACCTGACCGGGCGAGTCGGCCATCTTGGCCACCACGGAGACTTCGCCGAAATTCTTGTAACCCAGCAACCTTGACTCTTCAAGCCGCAAAGCAAGGATTTCCTTCATGATGGCGCTGTTGTCGAAGCCGCTGTTTTCGGCGGGCGCCTGGTCGCTGGCCCGGGTGTTGTAGGCGCGGTAGAGTTTTTCGCGCAGAGCGCTGCCGTGCGCAAACTGCATCACCGGCAGATAGCTCGGCATTTTCAGCGTCAGTTTGTAGCCTTCCTTGCCTTCGGCCAAGGCTTGTGCGCGGGCTGAGTCCTGCACATCCTGGGGTACTCCGACCAGCTCGTCGGCTTCGGCGTAGTAGGCGAAGGCCTGGGTTGCGTCGAGCGCGTTCTCACTGAATTTTTGGCTCAGCTCAGCCTGTCGCTCCTGAATCTGTGCGAAGCGGTCGCGTGCCTCGCCGGTGAGTTCGGCCCCGGACAGGACAAAGTTGCGCACTGCGTTTTTGTGCGCCTGGCGCTGTTCCGCATTGAGCGCCTGAACGTCGATGGCCTTGTATTTGGCATAGAGCCGCTCGTCTGCGCCCAGGCGCGTCCAGAACTCTGTCACGCGGGGCAAGGCGGCGTTGTAGGCCGCGCGCAGCTCGGGCGTGTCCGCCACGCTGTTGAGATGACTGACGGCGCCCCAGGCGCGGCCGAGGTTTTCAGTCGCGACGTCCAGCACCTTGGCGATGTCGGTCCAGCCCGCCGGAAACTCGGGCTTTGTCACAGCTTCCAGCGCAGTTTTGGCTTGGGCCAGCAGCTCATCCATGGCCGGGCTGACGTGCTCGGGCTGGATCTGGTCAAAAAGGGGAAGAGGGGCGTTGGCTAGCAGTGGATTGGTCATATCGTCAGGTAGGGGCGGTTAGCTCAAACTCAAACAAAAGGCTGGGCAAGCGGGGAAAAAACGTCTTTACAAGTGAGGACCGGCGAATGCGTCCATCAAGGCAATGAAGGGGCTGACAAGAAACCGAACGAAGTACCGGGGACTGAAGACGACCGCGGCCTGGAAGGCCAGCACCGACGGCTTGAAACCTTCAAGCCTTGCCGGTTGGCAACGCCGAGGCGGGCTCAATCCTGGGCGGACTTCTTGGCGCTGCGCTGTTTGGGTTTTTTGGCGCGTCGAACGTTGCCGCCCGGCGTCAGGCGCTGGTTGCCAAGGACGCGAAGCACTTTGACTTCAGGTCGCTGGCCGTAGCGGCTGCTGTTTTTCAGCACTTTCACATCGCGCGGGCCGGCCATGCGGTCTTCGCTGACTTTCTTTTCCTTGGGCGGCATCGGCCGCCACAGCACCAGCAGCTTGCCGATGTGCTGTATGGGCGCTGCGTTGAGCTCGTCAGCAAGGGTGTAAAAAATGCTCTCGCGGCCAGCGCGGTCGTCGGACAACACGCGAATCTTGATCAGGCCGTGGGCGTTGAGGGCGGCGTCAGTTTCCTTCTTGACGGCGTCTGTCAGTCCTTCCGAGCCAATCATGACGACCGGGTTGAGGTGATGCGCCTCTGCGCGGTGATCTTTGCGCTGGGCGGGGGTGAGCTTGATTTGGGACATCCGGTAATTATCGGTGCTTCCGTGTTTACAACCTGCAAGGGGGACAATGGCGGCATGAAAGTCAAGACGCAAAGCAAGAAGGTAAACAAGGCCTGGTTGAATGACCATGTCAACGATACCTACGTGAAACTGGCCAAGCAGGAGGGCTACCGGGCCCGGGCGGCCTACAAATTAAAAGAGATCGATGAAAGTCTGGGTCTGATCAAGCCTGGTTACACGGTGGTTGACTTGGGCAGCGCACCCGGCGCATGGAGCCAGTACGCGCGGCGCCGGCTCTCGCCGGTCGGTGCGGCCGTCGGCGAGCTCAACGGCCGCATCATTGCGCTGGACATCTTGCCGATGGACCCGGTCGAGGGGGTGGTTTTCATTCAGGGCGACTTCAGGGAGGCTGAGGTGCTGGCACAGCTTGAGCAGGCGCTCGACAAAACCCGCAAGGTCGATGTGGTGATTTCGGACATGGCGCCCAACCTCTCGGGTATTGAAACGGCCGATGCCGCCCGAATCTCTCACTTGGTGGAGCTGGCCGTGGAGTTTGCGCAAAAGCACATGAAAGCGGACGGCGCGCTGGTGGTCAAGTTGTTTCACGGCAGCGGATACAGTGATCTGGTCAAGCTCTTCAAGTCGGTGTTCAGGGCGGTCAAGCCGTTCAAGCCAAAAGCTTCGCGCCCAGGCTCTTCAGAAACCTTCTTGATTGGTATGGGTTTGCGGGAAATGCCTCCGTCGGCGACACAATTGAGTTGAGCAGGTGCAAAATCTGCCAAAGTCCGCAATCCGGGGTGCCCAAGGGTGCAGGGCATAAAGCCTGTTCCCTTGAAACCCCTAAAATAAGCCGCATCTACGTCCTTGTACCCTCAACGGAGTCTTCCTTGAACAATCAGTGGTTTTCGAAAATTGCGGTTTGGCTGGTGATTGCCATGGTGTTGTTCACCGTGTTCAAGCAATTTGACACACGATCCGGCGCCAGTTCCAACTACCTGGGGTATTCGGACTTTCTCGAAGAGGTCCGGGGCAAGCGAATCAAGACTGCAACCATCGCAGAAGGTCAGGGCGGCACCGAAATCGTCGCAGTGACCACGGATGATCGCCGGATTCGCACCACCGCCACTTACCTGGACCGCGGCCTGGTCGGCGACCTGATCGCCAATGACGTGAAATTTGACGTCAAGCCACGCGAAGAAAGCTCCCTGCTCATGACGTTGCTGGTCAGCTGGGGGCCGATGCTGCTCTTGATCGGCGTCTGGGTCTACTTCATGCGCCAGATGCAGGGCGGCGGCAAAGGCGGTGCTTTCAGCTTCGGCAAGAGCAAGGCCCGCATGCTTGACGAATCTACAAATACCGTGACTTTCGCCGATGTGGCTGGCTGCGATGAAGCCAAGGAAGAAGTCAAGGAAGTCGTCGATTTCCTCAAAGACCCTGCCAAGTTCCAGAAACTCGGTGGACGCATCCCGCGTGGTTTGCTGCTGGTCGGCCCCCCGGGCACCGGTAAAACGCTGCTCGCCAAGGGAATCGCCGGCGAAGCCAAAGTGCCTTTCTTCTCGATTTCCGGTTCTGATTTTGTTGAAATGTTTGTTGGCGTGGGCGCTGCCCGCGTGCGCGACATGTTCGAGAACGCCAAGAAAAACGCGCCTTGCATTATTTTCATCGACGAGATTGACGCAGTCGGTCGTCAGCGTGGCGCTGGCTTGGGCGGCGGCAATGACGAGCGAGAGCAAACTCTCAATCAGATGCTGGTCGAGATGGACGGTTTTGAGACCAATGTCGGCGTGATCGTGGTGGCTGCCACCAACCGCCCCGACATTCTGGACGCCGCCTTGCTGCGCCCGGGACGTTTTGACCGCCAGGTTTATGTGACGCTGCCCGATATTCGCGGCCGTGAACAGATTCTGAACGTGCACATGCGCAAGGTGCCGCTTGGACAGGACGTCAACGCCAGCATCATTGCGCGTGGCACGCCCGGCATGTCTGGCGCTGACTTGGCCAACTTGTGCAACGAGGCAGCGCTGATGGCTGCGCGCCGCAACGCCCGTGTTGTCGAGATGCAGGATTTCGAGAAGGCCAAGGACAAGATCCTCATGGGCCCCGAGCGCAAGAGCATGGTCATGCCTGAAGAAGAGCGTCGCAACACCGCTTACCATGAGTCGGGGCACGCACTCATTGGCAAGTTGCTGCCCAAGTGCGACCCGGTGCACAAGGTCACCATCATCCCCCGCGGCCGTGCCTTGGGCGTGACCATGAGCCTGCCGGCGCAGGACCGTTACAGCTACGATCGCGAGTACATGCTCAGCCAGATCAGCATGTTGTTTGGGGGCCGGATTGCCGAGGAAGTGTTCATGAACCAGATGACCACCGGGGCCAGCAACGACTTCGAACGCGCTACCTCGATTGCCCGCGACATGGTCACCCGTTACGGCATGACCGAAGCGCTCGGCCCCATGGTCTACGCCGAAAACGAAGGCGAAGTGTTTCTCGGCCGCTCCGTGACCAAGACCACCAACATGAGCGAGCAGACCATGCAGAAGGTCGACCTGGAAGTACGGCGCATCATCGACATGCAGTACGACCTGGCACGCAAACTGATCGAAGACAACAAGGACAAGATGCACGCGATGGCCAAGGCGCTGATGGAGTGGGAAACCATTGACGTCGAGCAGCTGGATGACATCATGGCGGGCCGCGAGCCGCGCGCGCCCAAAGACTGGGTTCCGCGCAACCCTTCAGTCGGTGGCAACCCACCCGGTGGCGGAACGCCCGCTGTGACGCCTGATCCGGCGCCTACAGTCGCCTGATCTGGGCGCAAGTGCTGTGACAACCGGGGCCTGGCCCCGGTTTTTCTTTAGGTGTCCGAATTTCAATTTCATCCGTAATCCAGCCCGTATCCGTACCTCTCATGCGCACTGCGATTTGGCAAACCAGTCGTTTTCAGATTGACCTGTCGCGGCCTCGGGTCATGGGCATCGTCAATGCGACGCCGGACTCCTTTTCTGATGGTGGCAGCTATTTCTCCAGCGGCAGCCCGTCCGCGGTGCTCGCGCACTGCGAGCACCTGCTCAAGGAAGGTGCTGACATCCTGGACATTGGGGGCGAATCCACCCGGCCAGGCGCACTCGCCTTGCCTCTGGACGAGGAACTGGCGCGCGTTATGCCTGTGGTGCGCCATGCGGTGTCGCTGGGTGTTCCGGTTTCCGTGGACACCTACAAGCCGGAGGTGATGCGGGCGGTACTCGATTTAGGCGCCGACATCATCAATGACATCTGGGCTTTGCGACAGCCCGGAGCCTTGCAAGCCCTTGCCAGCCACCCCGCCTGTGGCGTCTGCCTGATGCATATGCATCGCGACCCGCAGACCATGCAGATTGCACCCATGGTGGGCGACGTGGTGTCGCAGGTGCGCGCGTTCTTGCGGGCCACAGCCCAAGGTCTGGCAGAGGCCGGCGTCGATCATTCGCGCATCGTGCTCGATGCTGGCATCGGCTTTGGCAAGACCGTCCAGCAGAATTTTTCCTTGCTGCGCCATCAGTCCAAGCTGGTCGACCTCGGATTTCCAGTGCTGGCCGGATGGTCGCGTAAATCTTCGCTGGCTACCGTTTGTGCCGAAGCAGCCGCTCCCTTGACATCGTTGCCGATGGCTGAGCGCGTTGTCCCCAGTGTGGCTGCTGCTTTACTTTCGGTCGAGCGTGGCGCGCGGATTGTGCGCGTGCATGATGTGCATCAAACGGTTCAGGCCCTCAAGGTCTGGACGGCGGCATCTGGCTGAGCGCTGCAAGGAATGCGCAGGCAGTATCGAAAAAATAAGAGGGTGTGCGCGTTTCAGGCGTTTCATCCGCTCAAAACAGCAGACAAGGGCTTTGCCCACGGAGAAGTAAAAACATGAGCAGACAGTATTTCGGCACCGATGGCATTCGCGGCACGGTCGGCCAGGCGCCCATCACCCCTGACTTTGTGTTGCGCCTGGCCCACTCGGTTGGCCGCGTTTTAAAGCGAAGCGAAGACCGTCCCACCGTGCTGATTGGCAAGGACACGCGGATTTCGGGCTACATGCTGGAAAGCGCGCTGGAGTCCGGCTTCAACTCTGCGGGCGTTGACGTGGTTTTGCTCGGCCCCTTGCCGACGCCGGGCGTGGCCTATCTCACGCGGGCGCAGCGGGCCAGCCTGGGCGTGGTCATCAGCGCCAGTCACAACGCCTTTGCCGACAATGGCATCAAGTTTTTCAGCGCCCAGGGCACCAAGCTGCCCGATGCCTGGGAGGAGGCCGTGGAGGCCGCGCTTGAAGAGTCACCGGTCTGGGCCGACTCGCCCAATTTGGGCAAGGCTCGCCGGCTCGATGATGCCGCGGGCCGCTACATCGAGTTCTGCAAAAGCACCTTCGCCAACGACCTGTCGCTCAGGGGTTTGAAGATCGTGGTCGATGCAGCGCATGGCGCGGCCTATCACATCGCGCCCAAGGTCTTTCACGAACTCGGCGCCGATATCGTCTGCATTGGCTGCTCCCCCAATGGCCTGAACATCAACGACGGGGTCGGTGCGACCCATCCTGAAGCCTTGATTGAAGCGGTCAAGGCCCACGGGGCCGACTATGGCGTCGCCCTGGATGGTGACGCAGACCGCCTGCAACTGGTGGATGCCAGCGGCCGCCTGTTCAACGGCGACGAGGTTTTGTTCCTGATGGTGAGCGAACGCCTGGCCCGGGGTGAAGTGGTTCCCGGCGCGGTCGGCACCCTGATGACCAATCTGGCGGTCGAGGTGGCCTTGAAGGCGCGTGGCGTGGAGTTTGTGAGAGCCCGCGTGGGCGACCGCTACGTGCTCGAAGAGCTTGAAAAAAAGGGCTGGCTGCTCGGCGGCGAAGGCTCGGGTCACCTGCTGGCGCTGGACAAGCACACCACCGGCGACGGGCTGATCAGCGCCTTGCAGGTCTTGCAGGCCTGCGTGCGCAGTGGCAAGCCGCTGTCGCAATTGCTGTCTGAGGTCACCTTGTTCCCGCAAACCTTGATCAATGTACGCCTGCGCCCGGGTCAGGACTGGACCTCCAGCGCGGCTTTGAAAGCAGCCAGCACGGCCGTTGAAGCGGAGCTGGGACAAACGGGTCGTATCCTGATTCGCGCCAGCGGAACCGAGCCGCTGCTGCGCATCATGGTCGAAGCGCAGGACGCCGCACAAGCCAGGGCCTGCGCAGAGCGTCTGGTGGCCGCGGTGCAACTGGCATGAGCGCGGCAACCGGGGCTGGTGAGCCGGACTTCACGGTTCGGCTGGCTGACTACAGCGATGCTCGCGACGCCATCGCGCTGCTTGCCTTGCTCGACGCCTATGCCAGCGACCCCGCTGGCGGCGGCGAGCCCCTGAGCGAATTTACCAAACAGCATCTTGTGGCCGCCTTGGCGCAGCGTCCTCAGGCCTTCAGTGTGCTGGCGTTTGACGGCGACAAGCCGGTTGGCCTGATCAACTGCTTCGAAGGCTTTTCCACCTTCGCTTGCCGCCCTTTGGTGAATTTGCATGACGTGGCGGTGCTGGCCGATTACCGCGGCCGCAGGGTCGGCGAGCGCATGCTGGTCCTGGTTGAGGCGCTGGCCCGCGAGCGCGGCGCCTGCAAGCTCACGCTCGAAGTGCTCGAAGGCAATCACAGCGCAGTCAAGCTCTACGCGCGAAACGGCTTTGCGGCCTACCAGCTGGACCCGCAGCTTGGCGGCGCGCGCTTCCTGCAAAAAAAGCTGGGCTGAAACGGCGGCTTTACAGCCCAAAAAGCTCAGGTAGCGGCTTCGAGCCCGTTGCTGAAATGGTTTTGCATCGCCTCGACGCTGGCGCGCGGATCCCGGGCCAGCAGGGCGTTCATGAGGATTTGGTGCTCGGCCAGAGACTCCTCGATGCGCCCACTTTTGAGCAGCGAGTTGTGGCGGTTCAGCTTCATCACCTTGCGCAGGTCGGCCACCATCTGGTCGCGCCAGCGGTTGTTGGCGATCTCCAGCAGGC
>CAJAOB010000397.1 GCA_903941205.1 uncultured Burkholderiales bacterium
ACCGGCCGAGCTTTGTGGGCGTGTTTGGCGAGGTGATGGCCGAGACCTCCTTCATCTACAAGCCGGGCGACAGCGTGAGCGACTACATCGACCGAGCCGGCCTGACCCGCGACGCGGACCTGGACAACGCCATGCTGATACGGGCCGACGGATCGGTTGAAAGCAATGCACGCAAAGGCTATTTCTTCAGCAAAGGTTTGCTGAGCAAGCGCCTGAACCCCGGCGACTCCGTCTTTGTGCCCGCCGTCATCGACAGGCGCACGGCTTACTCGACCTTCATTCAAGGCGCCAAGGACTGGACCGCCATCTTGTACCAGTTTGGTCTGGGCGCCGCCGGCCTGAAAACACTGAAGAACTGAGCCAGCGCATGAACGAGAACACAGCGCCAATGGCGCCAGACAACGCCATGCCGGAAGAAGAAGAGATCAGCTTGCTGGACCTGCTGCAAGTGGTGGTCGACAACCTGCGCCTCTTGGTACTGGGCCCGCTGGCCGCGGGCCTGCTGGCGCTGGGCATCACCTTTGTGCTGGCACCTACCTTCACCGCCACCACCAAATTCATGCCGCCGCAGCAGCAGCAAAGCGGCGCCGCCGCCATGCTGGCTGGTCTGGGCGCCTTGGGCGGCTTGGCCGGTGCGGCTGGCGGGCTTAAAAACCCCGCTGACCAATATGTTGCTTTTGTCAAAAGCCGCAGCGTGCAAGACGCGCTGATCGACCGCTTCAAGCTGACCGAGCGTTACGACGAAAAGTACAAGCAGGACACCCGCAAGGCGCTGGAGAAGAACCTCCAGATCAGCAGCGGCAAAGACGGCCTCATCACCATTGAGGCCAGCGACGAAGACCCGGTCTTCGCAGCGCAGCTGGCCAACGCCCATGTCGAAGAACTCGGTCAGCTGCTCAACCGGATCGCCGTCACTGAAGCCCAGCAACGCAGGCTGTTTTTTGAAAAGCAACTGGCCGACGTGAAAGCCAAGCTGGTGCTCGCAGGACAAGCCCTCAAGGCCAGCGGCGTCAACAGCAGTGCCGTTAAGGCCAATCCGCAAGCGGCAGTAGAAGGCCTGGCCAGGCTCAAAGCCGGCGTCGCCGCCCAAGAAATCAAGCTGGCCAGCATGCGCGGCTACCTGACCGATTCAGCACCGGAATTCAGGCAAGCCCAAACCGAACTGGCCGCGCTGCGCGCTCAACTTTTCCGCGCTGAAAAAGAAGAACCCGCGCTGGTCGGCCAAGACAGCAGCGCCAGCGACTACATCGCCAAGTTCCGGGAATTCAAGTACCAGGAAACCCTGTTCGAGCTGTTTGCCAAGCAATACGAAGTGGCCCGCATCGACGAAAGCCGCGAAGGCGCGATTGTTCAGGTGGTCGATACCGCCTTGCCACCCGAGCGCAAAAGCAAACCCCAAAAAGCCTTGATAGCCGTCATCACCACGCTGGCCACCGGCTTTGTCCTGCTGCTCTTCGTCTTCATCCGCCACGCCCTGCGCAACGCCAAACAAAACCCGGAAACCGCCGAAAAACTAGCAACCCTGCGCCAAGCCTGGACCAAAGCCCTGGGTCGTCCACTTCACGCAAACACCCCCACCCCCGGCCCAGCCAAAGAGCGTCAAACCCCATGACCTACCTCATCATCTTCGCCACCACATTGCTGGCCAGCGCCGCCCTGGTACTCACCCAGCGCTGGCACGGCCGGTTCAGCCTCGACAACGCCTTTGGCGTGCAAAACCACCACACCGAGCCCACACCCCGCATAGGCGGCGTTGCCATCGCAATAGGCTTAATCGCAGCATGGCTCCTGGCCACGCCAGACGTGAGCCAGATCCTCGGCCCCATGCTGCTGGCCGGCATTCCGGCCTTCGGCTTCGGGCTGGCAGAAGACCTCACCAAAAAAGTCAGCGTCAAAGCGCGCCTGCTCGCCACCATGTTCAGCGGCGCCCTGGCCTGGGGACTAACGGGCATTGCCATGCAAAACACAGGCGTTCCCCCCTTTGACTGGTTGCTGAGCTTCACGCCCTTTGCCGCGGTGTTTACCGCCTTTGCCGTAGGTGGCGTGGCCAATGCAATCAACATCATTGACGGCTTTAACGGCCTGGCCGCCGGCGCGGTCGCCATCATGCTCGGCGCGATAGGACTCATCGCCCTGAACGTAGCTGACGCCCCCCTGGCAACCGTGTGCTTTGCGCTGGCCGTTTGCGCCCTGGGCTTTGGCGCCGTCAACTGGCCTTACGGAAAAATATTCTTGGGCGACGGCGGCGCCTACGTCCTGGGTTTCTTGCTGGCCTGGGTGGCCGTGCTGCTGCCCATGCGCAACCCCCAACTCAACGCATGGGCCACCATCCTCGTGTGCGCCTACCCGGTGCTTGAAGTCGGTTTCTCGGTCCGCCGCCGGCGCCAACGCGAAGGCCACCACCCCGGACAAGCCGACAAAGTGCATCTGCATCACCTGATCCACCGGCGAGTGGTGCGGCAGGTATTTCCAGGCCTTTCCCCAACCCTGCAAAACGGCATGACCAGCCCGATAAGTTGGGCATGCGCCGCCCTGCCAGCCGCTTGGGCCGTGCTATTTGCCCAAAGCACACCCATGCTAGTGCTGGGTTTTGGCGGTTTGATATTTGCCTATGCGGCCTTTTACGCCCGGCTGACGCAATTTCGCTGGTGCTTTAGTGCGCGAACGCTGAGGCCGGTGTTCTTGAAAGGTGCAGCTTGACTCTCGAGTCCGCCATACGAGCAATTCGACATGATGAGGTCAAGCAAAAGCTCGGTAATGCAAAGGCGGCCATGACATCACAACCCAAGCAGGATATGCGCGCCTGAAACCTGACGCAACCCTAACAACATGCGCTACTCAGGGCGAACGGTTACTAGGCTAATGGCCGTGTTGAATGAAACCGCGTTTCAAC
>CAJAOB010000398.1 GCA_903941205.1 uncultured Burkholderiales bacterium
GCCAGCACCACAAAAACCATCAGGAGGTTAACGATATAAAGCACATAGCCCGACACCGTGAAGGGCAACACGCAAAGCAGCAACAGCAAAGCGCCCAGGGCAGCCCGGTCCGGAGAAATGAACTTCATACTTTTTTCACCTGCGGTTTGCCGCCGAGCAAACCCTGAGGCCGCACTATCAGCGTGATCAGGATCGCCAGGAAGGGGGCCACCACGATCGCGTTGGTCGAAATGAACAGGCCGACGAGGTTTTCAATCACGCCAATCAAGAAGCCGCCCAGCACGGCGCCGGGCAGGCTGGTAAAGCCGCCGACGATGGCAGCCGCATAAGCCAGAATGGCGATGTGGGCAATGTCGGGCGTGATCAGGACCTTGGGGGTGATGAGCAAGGCAGCCAGCGCCGAGATCAGGCCGGACAGGCCCCAAACCATCATGCGGATATTCGACAAGCGAATACCCACGATTTGCGCAGCGCGCGGATTCATGCCGACGGCGCGCATGGCCTTGCCGATGCGCGTTGAGTTGAACATCCAGAAAAGCGCCACCATGACGAACACGGCGACCACGAAAATGGCGACGTCCAGCCGCGTCAGCGCAGCGTCTCCGATGATGACGGGGTCGTTCGAAACCAGCGATGGCAGGGAGCGCGGCGTGTCGCCAAGACCGGTCTGCCGCACCAAGCCCTTGAGCGCGTAGGCCAGACCCAGCGTGGCAATCACCAACTGCACGCCGACGCCGCGAGAACCGGTCACGCGCTCCATCACCACCTTCTGGAACATCACGCAACCGAGCGCCACCAGCGCCAAGGTGGCCGGGATCACCATGGCATAAGACCAGCCAGCACTGAGCAAAAGCATCAGGGCCACGTACCCGCCCATCATGAATATCTCGCCCTGCCCGAAGTTGGGCACATCGGTGGTCTTGAAGATGGCCACGATGGCGATGGCAAGCAGGGCGTACACGCTGCCGGTCACCAAGCCGGACAATACGCCCTGCTGCAGAAATAGCCAGATATCGCTCATGCTCATAAGTGCCCGCCGGAGCCGGACCAGGCCGACCCCGCTCTTTCATGGCTGAAGGTTACTTGGGTTGATAGACCCAAAGGCTGCGGTAGGTGCCAGGCACTACGGTGCTTTTATCGCCATCAAATTTCAGATAAATGGCTGATTTCTGACCCGCGTGATCTGTCGGCGTCAGTTCGATCGGGCCAGCCATCACGCCGGACTCGAACTTGGTCTGGGACAGCGCCGTGAGAAATTTCTCGCGCGTCAGTTGCGGGCCCGCGGCCTTCAGCGCGTTGACCACGGTCATCGCAGAAGGGATGCCGTAAGGCATGTAGGTCTGCGGATAACCCGGCTTGGCTGCGAGTTCGGGGTAGTAGGCCTTGTACATGTCATACACCCATTTGAGTTTGGGGCCGCCGGGCACGTCGATCATCACCTCTTGCAGGTAGACGTTCTTGAACGCATCCTTGTTGCCGACGTTCTCGATCAATTGCTTGAGATCGGCCGTGCCGTTGACGGCGATCACGATGGGCTTGGTCCAGCCGAGTTCGTGGGCTTTTTTGACCAGCAGGCTGACCGGGCGCGCGTAGGTGGTGATCAACAGCACGTCAGGGTTGGCTGCACGGATCTTGAGCATCGGCGCGGTCACATCGGTCAGGTTGGGGTTGATCGACTGAATTTGCAGGTCCACACCGATTTGCTTGGCCTGGAACTCGGCGGCTTCCTGGTTCCAACTGCCGTATGCGTCGTCATGGTTGATGTAGCCGATCTTCTTGCCCTTGAGGTGCGCCGATGCAAACTGCACCATCGAGCCGCCCACCGCGCGCTGCGAGATGGAGAAGGCACCGTAGATATATATTTGGACGGCGGATACAGGGCGCCGTCGCCCGAGGCGTTGAGCATGACGTAGGGAATCTGGGCCCTGTCAATGTATTCGCGCGCACCGACCACGGCGCCGGAGCACGAGCCCCCGTTCAGGGCAAACACCTTGTCCTGCTCAGTGAGTTTTTTCACTGCGGCCAGCACGTCGTTGGCGCTGCAGCGGTCATCTTCCACCACCAGTTCGATCTTGCGGCCGTGAATGCCGCCTTCCTTGTTGATCTTGTCGTAGTACATCTTGGCGGCGTTGAGCACGTCAAATCCATAGGCCATGGCATTGCCTGACAAGGGCGCAAAAACACCCAGCTTGATGGTCTTGTCGGTCACGCCGGGCTCGCTTTGGGCCCACGCGAGGTTCAGCGCGGCAGCACCAGACAGGAGGGTCAGTAACAGGGTCCTTTTCAGCTTCACGGGAGTTCTCCTTGGACAGGTTAAAAAAATCGGTGGGTAACGCAATACTGCAATGTGGTCAGACTTGCCTTGCATCGGCCTTTTCGAAGCCAGGCCGCGGAATCAGACTCAGCCAGGCCTGGGTCAGGGCGCCATCGACCAGGATTTCCTGACCGCTGATGTAGGCAGCCCGGTCACTCGCCAGAAAAAGAACCGCCTGCGCGATATCGGCTGGGGTGCTGATCCGGCCGGCCGGAACAATCTCCTCGCGTCGGCGCAAGACGGCCGGATCTTTGTAGAAGCCTTCGCTCATGGGGGTGCGAATCAGGGCGGGACTCACCACGTTGCTGCGCACGCCGTGCTCGCCAAGTTCGACCGCCAGGAGCCGCGAGAGCATCAGCACGCCCGCCTTACTGACGCTGTAGGCGCCCGAGAACGGCTGCGGAATCGAGGCAGATATCGAGGCAATATGAACCATGCTGCCTCGTCCATGCCCCAGCATCTGACGCCCAAACACCTGGGCCGAGAGCAGGTAGCCGGTGAGGTTGACAGACAGCAGCCGGTTCCAGCTTTCGAGCTTGATATCCATGATGGCGTCCGCATAGAGGGCTGCGGCGTTGTTGACCAGCAACTGGCACGGGCCCCAAAGGTTCTTCACCTCGTTGGCGGCCGCCTGCAGGCTGGCGCTGTCGGTGACATCGGCCACGATCGCCTTGAGCGCCGCATCCTTGAGCGCCGCGTTATCGGTAGCAAGCTCGGCACCAAGCTCTGCCACGGATTGCTGCAGCACGCCTTCATCACGGTCCACCATCGCGACCCGGGCCCCACAGGCCAGAAGCTGGCGGCAAATCTCGCGGCCGATGCCGCCCGCCGCGCCAGTGACCACGCAAACCCTGTCCTTCAGGTTCAGCCAGTCATGGCCGGGCGCGCCTGGCAGCGCGCTGCTCATGCGGATTCCTTGTGCATCCGGCGCGTCCGCCTGTCACTCAAAAAGCAGCTTCTATCTGTCATCGAAGAAATTATGTATACATAAAGGTGAATAAATCTTGGTATTAACCCTAGATTTCCCATAAATCGGTCTCCATGTATACTTGAAGCGCAATGTTCACTGGACAGAAAAAATGCGAACACTCGCCCAGAAGGTGACTGAATCCTTGCGCGACGGCATCTTGCACGGGCAGTTGCGTCCGGGCGAACGGCTTGAAGAAGTTCCGCTGGCCCAGCGCCTGGGTGTCTCGCGCACGCCAGTACGGGCCGCGCTGGCGATGCTGGCCAGTGATGGCCTGATTGATCACCAACCCAAGCGCGGCTACGTGGTGCGCATCTTTGACCTCGAAGCCATAGGCGCGGCCTACGAGGTGCGGTCGGTGCTGGAAGGTCTGGCATGCCGGCGTGCGGCCCAGCGGGGGCTGACCCAGACGCAGTCCGACAGGCTGCTCAAATGTCTGGCTGAAGGCGACTGCATTCTGGCCCACGGCCTGCTACTACCTCAGGATCATGAGCCCTATCAGCGGGTGAACGTCGAAATTCATGACACCTTGCTGGAAGCATCCGGGAACCCCTGGGTGTCACGGTTTGCCATCCAGGCCCACAACATCCCCTTCGCGTCGGACCGCATCATCTTGTGGGATCAGCATGCCGTGATCCTGCATTCACATACCGATCATCACCGGATCATTGACGCGGTGATCACCCGCGACAGCGCGCGCGCGGAGCAGCTCATGCGGGAGCATGTCTACTATGCCGGCTTGATCCTGAAAGCCAATTACGAAAGCCTTCTGACGGCCGGAGATGCGGCGCCGGGCGTCTTCCCGTCTCCCAAGCTTGCAGGCGAGGCGCCTGCAGGCTGAGGATGGCGCTGGCAGCCCAGGCGGCGAACGTTTCCTTGCGCAGGTAGGGCACCGGGTGCCGACAGCGCTTGCGCCAGAGGCTAGCTTTCAAACTGCGGATGCAGTTGCCGGATGCGGCTCATGGCCATGCCAGCGGCGGCGGTTCGGGTTTCAACACCTAGCTTGACAAACACCCGCTCGAGGTGCTTTTTCACCGTCATGGGGCTGCTGCCAAGAATGTCACCAATGTCGCGGTTGGTCTTGCCCTTGACGACCCAGTACAAGACCTCGGCTTCACGCGCCGTGAGCTTGAAGCCCAGACTCATGGCCTGAATCACGGTTTCGTCGGACTCCTCGCGCATGATGATCAGCCAGTCGTCGTCGCCGGTTTGCTGGTGCAACCGGAAGGTCAGCCGCTTGGCGCCCTGCTCGATGGCCAGGCGCGGCGGCTCGATCTGCTGCTCGGCGGCAGCCAGATGGCGGCGTAGCCAACCCAGCACAGCGTCGGGTGTCTGCGGCGCGACGGTACCGTAGTAGCGCTGCAGCAGCTCACGCGCCAGCGGGGTTTGCCACATCAGCTTGCCGTCACTCACGCGCACCGTGATGGTGGCGTAGCCAAAAGCGTCCAGGGCATTGCGGGCCTGGCGCTTTTCGCGCGCGCCCTGCAAATGCACGGCAATGCGCGCCAGCACTTCCTTGGGCTTGATCGGTTTGGTGACGTAATCGACGCCGCCGACATTGAGCGCGGCCACGAGGTATTCGGTCTCGGTCAGGCCGGTCATGAAGACGATGGGAATGTGTGCCGTGGCCGCATCGGCCTTGAGCCGGCGCGCCACTTCAAAGCCGTCCATGCCCGGCATCATGGCGTCAAGCAAGATGATGTCGGGCAGGGCTTGCGCGGCGCGCAGCAAGGCCGCTTCACCGCGCGTGGCCACCAGCACCGTGTAGCCGGATTCGTCGAGCGCGTCGTGCAGCACCGCCAAGTTGTCGGGCACGTCATCGACGATCAGCACCACGTCGCTGTTGGCGCGGTCCAGCGTTTGTTCTAGCGTGCGTGTGTTCATGCGCTTACCTTGGGCTCGGGCTCGGGCGCGTCAAGCTGACGGGCCATGGCTTCAAATTCGAACTGGCGCGCCAGCCGCCGCATGCCGGCGACGAAAGCGCTGCATTCGGGCTGAAGTTTTTCAATTTTGTCGAGCTGGTTCATGATGCCGCGCAGAAAGCCCAGGCCGACGAGTTCGCGTAGCGTCTGCAGTTCGGCGGCGGCGGGCCATGCGCTGCCGCTGGGGGCCGGCGCTGGCGGGGGCGCCGGCGTCGGGGCCGGCTGCTCCAGCCAGACCAGTGAGAGCTGGCGCTCGAGCCAGTCGAGCAGCTCACTGTGGCGCACGGGCTTGAGGATGAAATCTTCCACCCGGATGCCGACATCGTTGTCCAGTCCCTTGTCAAAAGCGTTGGCTGAAACAATGGCAAAGCAGGTGCTTCTGGGGCCGTCCAGCGCCTGGATGCGGCGAATGGTTTCCCAGCCGTCGATGCCAGGCATGGCCAGATCCATCAGGATGGCATCCGGCTGAAAGCCGGCGGCCAGCAAGTCCAGGGCGTCGTGCCCGCTGGCGGCGCTGCGCAGCTCGAAGCCCAGCGGTTGCAAGAGACTCACCAGCAACTCGCGGTCGGCCTCTTCGTTGTCAACCACCAGAATGCGGCGGCGCTGGCCGGCATAAGCGTGGCGCGGCCGGCTGGCGGCCGCCGCCGGCGCATGGCCACCCGCCTGGCGCAGTTCGGGCAAAAACAGCCTGACGCGGAACACCGAGCCAAGGCCGGGCGCGCTGCTCATGGTCAGCTCGCCGCCCATCAGGTCGGTCAGCATCTTGGCAATCGTCAGGCCCAGGCCGGCGCCGGGCGCGGCCACGCCGGGCGTGTTGGCGCGGGTGAAGGGTTCAAAAATCCGCTGGCGTTCGTCCTCGGACAGGCCCGGGCCGGTGTCTTCCACCTCGATCAGCGCCATTTCTCGGGCGTAGCGTACGCGCAGCGTGACGCGGCCGGTGGCGGTGAACTTGATGGCGTTGCCCAGCAAGTTGATGAGAATTTGCCGCACCCGCTTTTCGTCGGCGCGCACCAGTTGCGGCATCGGGCCCTGCGGTTCGAAATGAAACTCCAGCCCCTTGGCCAGCGCTTCCAGCTCGAACAAATTGGCCATTTCACGCACGCCTTCGGCAAAGTGCATGGGCTTGACGTTGAGCGTGAGCTTGCCGCTTTCGATGCGCGCAATGTCCAGCGTGCCTTCAATCAGCGAGAGCAAATGCTCGCCGCCGCGCTTGATGACGCTGACGGCCTGCTGGCGGTGCGGCGGAATCGAGGGGTCCTCGCCCATGAGCTGGGCGTAACCGAGGATGCTGTTGAGCGGCGTGCGCAGCTCGTGGCTGATGGCGCTGATGTAGCGGCTCTTGGCCTGGTTCGCCTGGTCGGCCGCTTGCCTGGCGCGTTGCAGGGCGTCATCGGTCTGCCGGTGCGAATCAATTTCCTGCATCAGCAAATGCGTCTGGCGGTTGGACTCTTCTTGCGCCACCTGCCGGCTCTTGTGGGCCAGCACCATCCACCAGGCGACCATGCCGGCGATCAGCAGCAAGGCCATGTAGGCCTTGATGAAGCCCGAGCGCAGCGCCGCCCCCGAAACACCAGCCGCCTCGGCCAGCGGCCGCAGCTCTTGCTGGTAAAGCAAGCCAAAAACGCCCGCCAGCAAGGGCACGACGATCAGCATCAGGAGCAAAAAGTGGCCCAGGCCGGTGTCCAGATAAGGCCAGATACGGCGCGGCAGCACCCAGCGCAGGGCGCCCGACCACTGCGCGGCCAGGCTCGCATGCGGCTTGCACATGTCGCCGCAGCGCGCGTCCAGCGTGCAGCACAAGGAACAAATGCTGCCCTGGTAGGCCGGGCAATGGGCCATGTCGGGGCTTTCGTAGTCGCGCTCGCAGATCACGCAGCGGCTGGTGGCGTGCGCATGAAAATCGCCGGCGCTTGCCACAGGGGCTGACCGCATGTCGGTTTCGCGCGCCAGGTAATAACGCCCGCCGGTGGCCCAGGCAATCAGTGGCGCGGCTACCAACGCGGTCACCATCGCGATCAGCGCCGAAAAAGCCTGCGCCAGCGGGCCGAAAGCGCCCAGATGCGCCGCGATCGCCAGAACCGAAGCCAGGCCCATGGCGCCCACGCCGACCGGGTTGATGTCAAACAGGTGCGCGCGCTTGAACTCGATGCCGGGCGGCGACAGGCCCAGCGGCTTGTTGATGACCAGGTCAGCCACCACCGCCATGATCCAGGCAATCGCGATGTTGGAATAAAGCCCGAGCACCTCGCCAAGCGCCCTGAACACGTTCATCTCCATCAGCATGAAGGCGATCAAGGTGTTGAAAACCACCCAGACCACGCGCCCGGGGTGGCTGTGCGTGAGGCGCGAGAAAAAGTTCGACCAGGCCAGCGAGCCGGCATAAGCGTTGGTGACATTGATCTTGAGCTGCGAGACGACCACGAAAATGGCCGTGGCGGCAACCGCCCAGCCGTAGTCGGGGAAAACATACTCGTAGGCCGCCAGGTACATCTGGTTCGGGTCCACCGCGCGCTCGGGCGGCACCATGTTTTTAATGGCCAGGTAAGCGAGCAGCACGCCGCTGAGCATCTTGACCACCCCCAGCAGCACCCAGCCCGGCCCGCCGGCCAGCACCCCGGCCCACCAGCGCCAGCGCGTGGCGGGCGTTTGCACGGGCATGAAGCGAAGGTAATCGGCCTGCTCGCCCATTTGGGTGATCAACGCAATGCCCACGGTCAAACCAGCACCAAACAAGTGCAAATCGAAGCCGCTCCCGGCGCCGTTTTCACCGCCGTAGTGCATGACGCCCGAAAAAGCACCAGGATCGCGCACCAACACATAGACAAAGGGCACGACCAGCATCACCAGCCAGATGGGCTGGGTCCACATTTGCAGACGGCTGATGACCGACACGCCATGGGCGACCAGCGGAATCACCACCAGGGCGCAAATCAAGTAGCCCCAGGCTGGCGGAATGCCCAGCGCAAGCTCCAGTGCATAGGCCATGACGGCGGCTTCGAGCGCGAAAAAGATGAAGGTGAATGACGCGTAGATCAGCGAGGTCAGCGTGGAGCCGATATAGCCAAAACCGGCGCCGCGCGTGAGCAGGTCCATGTCAAGGCCATAGCGCGCGGCGTAAATGCTGATGGGCAAACCGGCCATGAAAATGATCAGCCCGGTGGCGAGAATGGCCCAAAACGCATTGGTAAAACCGTACTTCACCAGCAAGGTGGCGCCGACGGCTTCCAGAATCAAAAACGAAGCTGCGCCAAAAGCTGTGTTGGCAACACGCCATTGCGACCACTTGCGAAAACTTTGCGGCGTAAAGCGCAGCGCATAGTCTTCCATGGTTTCGCTGGCCACCCAGCTGTTGTAGTCGCGCCTGACCTTGATGATGCGCTGCACCGGTCCGGCAACGGGCTGCGCCGGCTCGGGCGGCCGCACAGGCGGCGCTTGAAGCGCAGGGGGTTGATTCATGGCGGGCAGGCAGTCACCCCAGACGAGGTGCAGGTTTTATGCCACAAGCGCGTTGCGCCTGATAAAGCCGCGCGTAGCCTCATTGAGCCGCCACCCGGGCGGGCCAAGCCGGCCGCAAAGCGCCCATTCAGGCGCCCGCGCCGGCCGAAATGAACCCGGCTGTGGCACCAATCTTGCCTTTGCAGGTGTAATGACCGGGCCATCGCCCCATCCGGAGATCCCATGGAATTGACCCCCCGAGAAAAAGACAAGCTGCTGATCTTCACCGCAGGGCTGCTGGCCGAGCGCAGGCGCGCCCGGGGTCTGAAGCTCAACTACCCTGAAGCGGTGGCCTTGCTGAGCGCCGCCGTGATGGAAGGCGCCCGCGACGGCAAGACCGTGGCCGAGCTGATGAGCGAAGGCCGCACCATCCTGACCCGCGCCGACGTGATGGAAGGCATCGCCGAAATGATCCCCGACATCCAGGTCGAAGCCACTTTTCCCGACGGCACCAAGCTGGTGACCGTGCATCAGCCGATCAGTTAGGTTCACCCCGTTGCGGCTCGCTTCGCGTAGCCGCCTCCCCCTTCCAGGGGCGACACCTGCGGCCCGGCAAAGCCGGTTCCGCGCTGTAAGTAGGAAGACACCCCGCTGCGGCTCGCTTCGCGTAGCGGCCCCCCCCTCAAGGGGCAACAGCTGCGGC
>CAJAOB010000399.1 GCA_903941205.1 uncultured Burkholderiales bacterium
GCAACAAAGGGGCAAGTCACAGGCGCGGTAGCTTGAACTGCGTCCCGGCCCTGCGTCTGGAAACCCAGCCTCACGCTTTCCTGCGGGAGGAAAGAGCGGGGACCGGGCGGGACGCGGGCCCCGGACGAAAGACTCAATAGCGGTAGCTATTGGCTTTGTAAGGGCCGGCTTTGGACACGCCGATATAGGAAGCCTGCTCGTCGCTCAACTCGGTCAGCATGGCGCCGACTTTCTTCAGGTGCAAGCGTGCGACCTTCTCGTCAAGGTGCTTGGGCAGCACATAAACCTGGCCGACTTCGTAATCAGCCTGCTTGGTGAACAGCTCGATCTGCGCAATCGTCTGGTTGGCAAAGCTCGAGGACATGACGAAGCTGGGGTGGCCGGTGCCGCAGCCGAGGTTGACCAGGCGACCCTTGGCCAACAAGATGATGCGCTTGCCGTCCGGGAAGATCACGTGATCGACCTGCGGCTTGATCTCTTCCCAGGTGCACTTCTCGAGCGACACGACATCGATCTCGTTGTCGAAGTGGCCGATGTTGCAAACAATGGCCTGGTCTTTCATGGCCGCCATGTGCGCGTAAGTGATGACGTTCTTGTTGCCGGTGGCCGAGACAAAAATGTCAGCCTTGTCAGCGGCGTATTCCATGGTCACAACCTTGTAGCCTTCCATCGCGGCTTGCAGCGCGTTGATCGGATCAATCTCGGTGACCCAGACCTGGGCGGACAGGGCGCGCAGGGCCTGGGCAGAGCCCTTGCCGACGTCACCGTAACCGGCGACCACAGCGACCTTGCCGGCGATCATCACGTCGGTGGCGCGCTTGATGGCGTCCACCAGGGATTCGCGGCAACCATACAGGTTGTCGAACTTGCTCTTGGTGACCGAGTCGTTGACGTTGATGGCGCGCAGGGCCAGCGTGCCCTTGGCCGACATTTCATTGAGGCGCAGCACGCCGGTGGTGGTTTCTTCAGTCACGCCGATGATGTTTTTCAGGCGGCGGCTGTACCAGGTGCCGTCTTGGGCAAGTTGCTTTTTGATGGCATTGAACAGGCAGATTTCTTCTTCGCTGCCAGGGTTGGCCAGCACCGAGATGTCGGTCTCGGCCTTGGTGCCCAGGTGCATCAGCAGCGTGGCGTCACCACCGTCGTCGAGGATCATGTTCGGGCCTTCTTCGGGCGTGCCCTTGGCGCCGCTGAATTCGAAGATGCGGTGGGTGTAGTCCCAGTAGTCGTCCAGGTTTTCGCCCTTGTAGGCAAACACCGGCGTGCCCTTGACGACCAGCGCGGCAGCGGCGTGGTCCTGGGTCGAGTAAATATTGCAGCTGGCCCAGCGCACATCAGCGCCCAGGGCTTGCAGGGTTTCGACCAGCACGCCGGTCTGGATGGTCATGTGCAGCGAACCGGTCACGCGTGCGCCCTTGAGCGGCTGCGCCTGTTTGAACTCTTCGCGAATGGCCATCAGGCCGGGCATTTCAGTCTCGGCGATGCGCAATTCCTTGCGGCCCCAGTCGGCCAGCGAAAGGTCGGCAATAGCGTAATCCTGGTTATGGATGGGTTTGACAACGGCGTTCATAGAAGGAGCTCCAAAAGCAATAAACAAGCTGGGCAAAATCGCCACGGCATGAAGCATTTCGAACGGGAGGGATAAAAACCTCACCCGGCCAGAAAGCACATGCGGGTGAGCGTGGTTGCAAAAGAATGTCCTGAGCCTAGACCACTGGTGTGGGTTGCAACGCTCCTCAGGAGAGCCCGGATTGTAGCGATTTCCGGCTTTTCTGGTCGGCCGGCCTGAAGACCCGGCGCCGTGGCGCGCTTTGAAAGCGCTTCACGGCCGCGCCGAACCATGGCAGCCGCCGGCCTGCCGCATAAACTCGAGCCCATGCATCCCTTGAGCCTCTGGCAAGCTGACGCCCGTCACAAGCTGGTCGGTGTTTTCACCGACATCGACGACACGCTGACCACCGACGGCGCCATCACGCCTGACGCGCTCGAAGCCCTGGCCAATCTGAAAAACGCCGGGCTGCACGTCATTCCCATCACCGGCCGGCCCGTCGGCTGGAGTCAAGCCTTCGCAGCGACCTGGCCAGTCGATGCGATCGTGGCTGAAAACGGCGCGGTGGCCTTGCAAAGGGGCGAGCCGGACGGCAGCGCCGCCGCATCGGCGCTGCACAAGCGCTACCAGCAAGATGCGCCCACGCGCCGGGCCAACTTCGCGCGCATGCAGGCCGTGGTCGCGCGCGTGCTGCAAGAGGTGGCCGGCGCGACGCTGGCGCAAGACAGCGCCGGGCGCGAAACCGATATCGCCATTGACCACAGCGAGTTCGTCGACTTGCCCGCGCAAGGCATCGCCCAGGCGGTGCAGATCATGCAAAGCGCCGGCATGAACGCCACCGTCAGCTCGATCCACATCAACGGCTGGTTTGGCACGCACAACAAATGGGAAGGCGCGCGCTGGATCGTCAAGGAACTCTTCGGCCGCGAGCTCGGGCTGGAAATCGACCGCTGGGTTTATGTCGGCGACTCAACCAATGACCAGCGCATGTTTGAAGCCTTCCCGCACTGCGTTGGCGTAGCCAACATCCGGCGCTTCGAGGCCCAGCTCGCGCACAAGCCGCGCTACATCACGCAGGCCGAACGTGGCGCCGGCTTTGCCGAAGTGGCCCGTGCGATTCTGGCCGCGCGCTAGCTAAGCCGCGACCGCCACCAACGCAGAAAGTGGCCCGGGCGATGCCAGGCGCAGGCTGGGCAGCTTGTCCAGCCATGGGGCCAGGCGTGCTTCCTGCGCCGCACGACCGGCGACAAACAAGTCCTGACCCACATGCGCATTGCCGGGCGGGTCCGCCTCTGGCCACAGGCTGGCCCCGGAGGGCGTGAAGCAGCGGTCATGCACCAGGCAACTTTGCCGCACGCAAGCCCAGACTTTCTCGCGCAAAAACAATTGATCGATATTGGGGGTTTCGGCAGTCGCCGGCTGGTAGTTGTTCAGCAAGTCGGTGAGGTCCGGCAAGACCCCGGCGACGCCGCCCCACATGCCGGCCAGCATCAGGTCGGTGTGCGTCCACCAGTCGCGCATCACATGAAACCAGCAGTCCGATGCCAGCCATTCATCGACCGCCGCGCGCTCACGCAGATTGACCACCGAGTCCACGTCGCGGACCAGGAATCGCCCGACCGTCGGGTCGTTCGCCACCTTGAAGCGCCAGGCCAGCCGCTGGCGCAGGCCCTGGCCGGGCGGCTCCAGAACCAGGTCTGCGCCCAGCGCCTTGAGCGTGCGGCACAGCTCCGCGGGCACGCTGTCGTCCACAAAAAAACGCAGCGTCCAGCCCGGATAGACCTGCGGCGCCATCAGGGCGTTGTCGATGGCGCCGCGCAGGTAGCGCGGGTTGGCGCCCCACAGCGAAAAGGCGACGACGGCGGCCTTGCCCGGCGCTCCGGCCCAGTCGGCGGGTCTGGCGTCCGGCAAACGCCAGGCCTGCGGGGGCGAGCGATGCCCGAGATCCTTCAAGGTCAGCGCCCTGCTGCCGGCCACGGCCGCCTGCTCGAATTGGCCAAGCTGAGACAGGCAGTTGCACAGCGAGTCGTGGGCGACCACGTTGTCGGGCTCGAGTCCCAAAAGCTCGTGGATCCGCTCGACTGCCGGCCCGGGCTGCCGGCTCAGGGAAAGACACACCGCCAGGTTCAGCAGCAGTTCGGGATGCTGCGGATGATGCGCCCGCTGCATTTCAAGGAAAGCCGCCGCAGACGCCGGATCACCCACCAGGAAAATGTAATAAACCAGTTGCAAAACCAGCGCCACCGGTTTTGCCGGGCCGTGCTTGTTGAGAAGGGCCAGCACCGCGTCGATGGCCGGCTGCCGGCTTCCCTGCTGCCAGAGAAGGTGCGCTGCGAGATCCCATTCTTTAGGACATTGGTTCATGGTGCGAGTGCCTTGACTATTTCTTTCAAGCTACTCTACCGCAAGCCCGGCGCGTCTGGTCAGGACGGCTTGGCCAGGCCGAGCTTCTCCACCAGGGCCTTTTCGCGGCTGAAGGTTTCCTGCGCAAACTGCGTGTAGCCGGCGCTGCTCATGTACATGGGCACCATGTCGTAGCGCGCCAGGGCTTGCGTGTAACTCGCGTCTTCCATGGCTTTCTTGAAGGCGTCGTGCAGCCGCTTGACAACATCGGGGGGCGTGCCGCGCGGCGCGCCAATGCCGAAAGGCGAGTTCTGCACCAGGTCCAGCCCGAGCTCCTTGAGCGTGGGCGCGTCCGGAAACTTGGCCAGCCGCTCGGCGCCCCAGGTGTTGAGCACGCGCAGCTTGCCGGCGGCCACCTGCGGCGCAAATCCGGTCGAGTCGGCCGCTGCCATGATGTTGCCGCCCAGGATGGACTGCATGAGATCGGCACTGCCCTTGTAGGGCACATGCAGCAATTCCAGCCCGAGTTGCTGCGCGATCAGCTCCATGGTCAGATGCGGACTGGTCAGCGTGCCGGTCGAGCCGTAACTGAGCTTGCCGGGGTTGGCCTTGGCATAAGCCACCCACTGCGCCCAGTTTTTCAGGGGTGAATCGGCCGGCACCACCAGGCCGAAGGCATAACCCGTGACGTTGAGGATGTAGCTGATGTCCTTGACCGGGTCCCAGTTGATCTTGGTCGTGTAGGGCAGGCGAAACACGCCCAGCGGGATCTGCGCCAGCGTGTAGCCGTCGGGGGCGGAAGTCTGCAAGGTCTGCGCCGGCACCGCGCCGCCCGCCCCGGGCTTGTTTTCAACAATCACCGGCTGACCAAGGATCTTGCCGGCGTTGTCGGCCAGCGAGCGCATGGTGATGTCGGTCGGCCCGCCCGCCGGAAAGGCAATCAGCAGCCGGATCGGTTTGACGGGAAAGCTCGCCTGCTGCGCCTGCGCCTGGGACAAGCTGAGCGAACCCAGGGCAGGGCCGGCCAGCGCGGCCGCGGCGGATTGCAACCAGTGACGACGTTTCAAAAGGGTTTGCATGCTGTCTCCTTGATGTTTTGTGAAGCTGCGAGCTGCCGCAGCGCTGCGGCACCTGAGAGCCGGCGCGATCAGCTGGCGACGAGGCCTCATGGTGCACTGCTACCGGCCCGCGCGCATCAGGGCAACACCTGAAGGTGTCGCCTGCGGCTTGTTGTGGCGTGGCTATGGCAGCCGATGCGCCTTTGCGAGCGCCGGTCAGCCGCGCGCCAGCACCGGCTTCAGGGCCAGGCCGGTGTGCGTGCCGAGTTGCACCAGCGCTTCGGGCGGGGCCGATGCAACAACCTGCCCGCCGGCGTTGCCGCCGTCCGGTCCCAGGTCAATCACCCAGTCGGCTTCGGCAATCACGTCCAGGTCGTGCTCGATCACCACCACGCTGTGGCCGCCATTGACCAGCCGGTGCAACACGTGGATGAGTTTTTCAACGTCGGCCATGTGCAGACCGACCGTGGGCTCGTCCAGCACGTAGAGCGTGTGCGGCGCTTTCTGGCCGCGCCGCGTGATGTCGTCGCGCACCTTGCTCAATTCGGTGACGAGCTTCATGCGCTGCGCCTCACCGCCTGACAAGGTGGGCGAGGGCTGGCCCAGCGTGAGGTAGCCCAGGCCCACGTCCTTGAGCAACTGCAGCGGGTGCGCAATGCCGGGCATGGACGCAAAGAATTCGACCGCCTCGTCAACTTCCATGCGCAACACCTCACCAATGCTCTTGCCGCGCCAGCTCACGGCCAGGGTTTCGGGGTTGAAGCGTGCGCCGTGGCAGGTCTCGCAAATGACTTTCACGTCGGGCAGGAAACTCATGCCAATGGTGCGCACGCCCGCACCTTCGCAGGTCGGGCAACGGCCTTCGCCGGTGTTGAAAGAAAAACGGTTGGCCGCGTAAGCACGGGCCTTGGCCTCCAGCGTGTCGGCGAAGAGCTTGCGGATGGTGTCCCAAAAACCGATGTAGGTGGCCGGGCAGCTGCGCGGCGTCTTGCCAATCGGCGTCTGGTCCACTTCCAGCACGCGGTCGACCAGGCGGTAGCCACTGACGCTGCTGCAACCCAGCCAGGCCGGATGGCGTCCGGCCTCATCGGCATCGCGGCCGGCCTTGGTGCTGCGCTGCTGGACGGCGGCTTGCACATTGGTCAGCAAGACGTCGCGCGCCAGCGTGGACTTGCCTGAACCCGACACCCCGGTCACCGCGACCAGACGGTTCAGCGGCACCGCCACCGAGACATCTTGCAGGTTGTGCAACTTGGCGCCGGTGACCGTGATCCAGGGCGTGTTCGGGTTGACAGCGACCGGGCCGGCCTGGCGTTCGGCATTGGCGCTCAGGCTGGCCTCGGCGGCCCGGGCCAACAGCGCGGCAGCCTTGGCTTTGGCACTGAGTTTTTTGGCGGGTGCGGCAAGGGCAACCGGTCCCGCATCGACCGCCGCGGCGTCATAAGGCGCGGTCTCGCGGCGCAGTTGCAGCGGATGCCGGATGGCTTGCAACAGGTAGCGGCCGGTCAGCGACTCGGGCGCGGCCGACAGATCAGCCACCGTGCCCTGCGCGACCACCCGCCCGCCGCGCTTGCCCGCGCCCGGCCCGATGTCGATGATGTGGTCAGCGCGCCGGATGGTGTCTTCGTCGTGCTCGACCACCACCAGCGTGTTGCCGCGCTCGCTCAGTTTTCCGAGCGCACTCAGCAGGATCTGGTTGTCGCGCGCATGCAAGCCGATGGTCGGCTCGTCCAGCACGTAACAGACGCCTTGCAGGTTGGAGCCCAGCTGCGCTGCCAGCCGGATGCGCTGCGCCTCACCGCCCGAGAGCGTGGGCGCGCCACGGTCCAGCGTCAGGTAACCCAGGCCCACATCCTCCAGGAATTCCAGCCGGCTCTTGATTTCGGGCACCAGATCGCGGGCGATCTCGGCGTCTCGGCCCGAGAGCTGCAACTGCGTGATCCAGCCGCGGATGTCGGTGACGCTCAGGCTGGCGATGTCGGTGATGGCCCAGCTGACAGCCTCGCTTACTTGGCTCACCTGGTCGGCTTTGTCGGAGGCGATCAGCGCGCTGAACTGTCCCAGCCGCACGGCGCGGGCCTGACTGTTCAGCCGGGTGCCCTGGCAGCTGGGGCAAACCGTGTCGAGCACTTCGTCCACATCGGGCTCGGCAAAACTCTGCTCGCGCCCTTTGTCCGCATCGTCCATCACCGAATCGTCAAACACCTTGCGCTGCTCGCGGGTGAGCGCCACGCCGGTGCCAACGCAATCGGGGCACCAGCCGTGCTTGCTGTTGTAGCTGAACAAACGCGGGTCCAGCTCGGGGTAAGACGTCGCGCAGACCGGACAAGCGCGCTGGGTTGAAAAAGCCAGCAGGCGGCCGATCTGTGCCGTTGAGTGGCCGACGGACATCGCGTCGGCCAGACCGTCGAGTGGCGCCAGCACATGAACCACGCCCTTGCCGTGCTCGAGCGCTGTTTTCAGCGCCTGCCGCAATGCGGCCTCGTTGGCCGGACTGACCCGCATGTCAGCCACCGGCAACTCGACCGTGTGCTCCTTGAAGCGGTCTATGCGCGGAAAGCCGGTGGTCGGCAAAAACTCGCCGTCGATGCGCAAATGCGTGTAGCCGCGCGGCCGCGCCCAATCGGCCAGCTCGGTGTAAACGCCCTTGCGGTTGATCACCAGCGGCGCCAACAGACCGATGTGCTGGCCACGGTAATTCTTGAGCAGCTGTGCGGCGATGCTTTCGGCGCTTTGCGGCATCACGGCCGCGCCGTCATGCACGCAATGCTGAATACCCAGCTTGACGTAAAGCAGACGCAAGAAGTGCCAGACCTCGGTGGTCGTGCCGACCGTAGATTTGCGCCCGCCGCGCGAGAGCCGCTGCTCAATCGCCACGGTGGGCGGAATGCCGTACACCGCGTCCACCTCGGGCCGGCCCGCCGGTTGCACGATGGAGCGGGCATAGGCATTGAGTGACTCGAGGTAGCGGCGCTGGCCTTCGTTGAACAAGATGTCAAAGGCCAGCGTCGACTTGCCGGAACCCGAAACGCCGGTGACCACATTGAACTTGCCACGCGGAATGTCGACCGACAGGCTTTGCAGGTTGTTCTCGCGCGCATTGACAATCTGAATCAGGCTCGAGGGCACCGGCCGCGACTTCCAGGCCTTGGCGCGCACTTCCTGCACCGCATGCACCTGGCCCATGGCTTTTTCGTAGTCGCGCAAAGCCAGCGCGGTGTGCGAGCCAGGGTGCTCACGCACGACTTCAGGCGGCCCTTCGGCGACCAGCCAGCCGCCGGCTTCACCTCCTTCGGGGCCGAGGTCGATCAGCCAGTCGGCCGAGCGAATCACGTCAAGGTTGTGCTCAATCACGATCAGCGAATGACCGGCTTCGATCAGCTTGCGCAGCGCGCGCATGAGTTTGGCGATGTCGTCAAAGTGCAGGCCGGTGGTGGGTTCGTCCAGCAAAAACAGGGTGCCGCGGTGCGCGCGCAGGGCCAGAGGCTGCCGGCTGATGCTGGCGACCGTCGGCTTGGGCTTGCCCTTGCTGACGTTGCCGGCCAGAAAGCCGGCAAGCTTCAGGCGCTGCGCCTCGCCGCCCGACAGCGTGGGCACCGGCTGGCCGAGCTTGACGTATTCCAGCCCCACGTCGACGATGGGCTGCAAGGCGCGAATCACCTCGCGGTCGTGGGCGAACAACTGGCTGGCCTCGCTGACGGTGAGGTCAAGCACATCGGCCACGTTGAGCGTCACAAAGCGGCCGTCCGGGTAACGCCGCTCAATCCTGACTTCGAGAATTTCAGGGCGGTAACGCTTGCCGTCACAGTCTGAGCAGCGCAGGTACACGTCGCTGAGGAACTGCATCTCGACATGCTCAAAGCCCGAGCCGCCGCAGCTCGGGCAGCGGCCGTCGCCGCTGTTGAAACTGAACTTGGAAGCCGTATAGCTTCGCTCCCGCGCCACAGGCGACAGCGCAAAAATTTCCCGCACCACGTCCCAGGCACCCACATAGCTGGCCGGGTTGGACCGGGCGGTCTTGCCGATGGGTGACTGGTCGACAAAGACCACGTCACTGAGATGATCGGCACCCAGCAGGCGCTCGTGCGCACCCGGCGTTTCGGTCGCCTTGCCGAACTGCCGCAGCAAGGCGGGCGCCAGGATGTCCTGCATCAGGGTTGATTTGCCCGAGCCGCTGACGCCGGTGACCACCACCAGGCGCTGTAGCGGAAACTCGACGCTGATGTTTTTCAGGTTGTGGTCGCGGGCGCCTTCGAGTATCAGACGCGGCGTGTTGTCGGTCACCGCGCGCTTGAAGCCCATGCCGACCTGCTTGCGCGCGCCGAGGTAAGCGCCGGTCAGCGTGTCAGCATGCCGCAACTCTTCGGGCGTGCCGTCAAACACGATCTGACCGCCCTTCTCGCCCGGCCCGGGACCCATGTCGATCATGCGGTCGGCCGCCATCATCACGGCCGGGTCATGCTCGACCACGACCAGCGTGTTGCCGGCGTCACGCAGGCGCTGCATGGCCTCGGTGATGCGGTTCATGTCACGCGGATGCAGGCCGATCGAGGGCTCGTCCAGCACAAACAAGGTGTTGACCAGTGAGGTGCCCAGGGCGGTGGTCAGGTTGATGCGCTGCACCTCGCCGCCCGAGAGCGTGCGACTTTGCCGGTCCAGCGTAAGGTAGCCGATGCCGACATCGCACAGGTATTTGAGCCGCGTCTGGATTTCTTCAAACAGCAGCTTGAGCGCCTGCCGGTCGGCCTCGTCGGCCAGCGTGGCCGGACCAATCTGCATGAAAAATTTGCGCAGCCGGTCAATCGGCAATTGCATCAGGTCATGCAGGCACAGGCCCGGCATGGCTTCGAGCTGGGCACGGCTCCACTGCACGCCCACCGGCATGAAGCGCGCCGCCGCAGGCAGCGCCGCATCGGCCGCTTCCTTCGAGCCAAGCCGCCACAGCAGCGCGTCCACCTTCAGGCGCGCACCGCCGCAGCTTTCGCAAGGCGTGTAGCTGCGGTACTTGGACAACAGCACGCGGATGTGCATCTTGTACGACTTGGTTTCGAGGTACTCGAAAAAACGCTTGATGCCAAACCAGTGCTTGTTCCACTGACCGTTCCAGCTCGGTGAACCCTGGATGACCCAGGCTTTTTGTTCGGGCGTGAGCTTGTACCAGGGCGTGTCGCGCGGAATGCCGGCGGCTTCGGCATGGCGCATCAGGTCGTCCTGCGCTTCCTGCCAGGCCGGCGTCTGCATCACTTTGATGGCGCCGGCGCGCAGGGTGAGCTTGTCATTGGGAATCACCAAGCCGTAGTCAACGCCAATGACGCGTCCAAAGCCGCGGCAGGTCTCGCAGGCACCCATGGCCGAGTTGAAGGAAAACAGCGAGGGCGTGGGTTCGGCGTAACGCAGATCGCTTTCGGGGCAGTGCATGCCGCTGGAAAAGCGCAGCATCTCTTCAGGCTGGCCCTCAGCCTGCACATAGACATTGAGCCGGCCGCCGCGCTTGAGGGCCATTTCGATGGCCTCAATCGCACGGACCTTGTCGGTGCCTTGCAAACGGAAGCGGTCAGCCACCACGTCAAGCAGTTTGTGCGGCCCCGCCGGCGTGGCGACTTCGCGCTCGGTGTGCACGCGGGTGAAGCCGCTGGCCGACAGCCATTGCGCAACCTCTTCGGCTGAAGTGTTGGCCGGCAACTCGACCGGAAAGGTCAAGATCATGCGCGGATCCGACTGCGCTGCGCGCGCCATCAAGCCGGCGTAAATCGACTCCGGCGTGTCGTGCCTGACCGGCTGCGCGGTCTGCTTGTCGAAAAGCTGCGTGGCACGCGCATAAAGGAGCTTCAAGTGGTCATTGAGCTCGGTCATGGTGCCCACGGTCGAGCGCGAGCTGCGGACCGGATTGGTCTGGTCAATGGCAATCGCCGGCGGAACGCCTTCGACCTTGTCGACCGCCGGCTTGTCCATGCGGTCCAGGAACTGCCGCGCGTAAGCCGAAAAAGTCTCAACGTAGCGTCGCTGGCCCTCGGCAAAGAGCGTGTCAAAGACCAGCGAGGACTTGCCCGAACCGCTGGGGCCGGTGACCACCGTCAACTCGCCGGTGCGGATGTCCAGGTCAATGTTCTTGAGGTTGTGCTGGCGCGCGCCGCGGATGCGGATGATTCCCTGGGACATGTGCTGCGATCCTTGGCTGCTGAGGCAGACATTCTAGGGAGTACCGCCACAGCAGGCCGACGCGGGGGCATCCCTTCGACAGAGCCCTCTCGCCACGAACCGGGCATCCCGCCCGCACAAGTTCAGGCGCAGTTGCAAGGCGGGGGCGGACAAGGCCCAAGCCCTGGCCTGCGCGTGTCTGCGCAGTAGCGGCGCTTACTTGGCAGCAGAAGGAGCAGCGGACGGCGCGGCGGCAGGCGCCGCTTCCGGTGCGGAGGCCGCTGGCTTGGCCGGCTCGACGTGGGTGGTTTCGACACCGTGCTTTTCACCGCCCAGATCAATATCACCGCCGGCTTTCATCAGCACATACATGGCGATGGCTGCAAACACCACGAATCCCAGAATCAGTTTCCACATGTTTCATTCTCCAGAAAAATAAAAAAAGACCCTCGTCTTGCAACGAGAGTCTAGGGACCTTCGCCCACACAAGCCTGACAAATCAGGCCTGCGCGCGCCTAAGCCGTGGTCAGTCAGTCGTTGGCAAAAATGTCAACGTCCTTGGTTTCCTTGATGAAGATCATGCCGATGACAAAAGTGCCGGCAGCAACGATCACGGGATACCACAAGCCGTAGAAGATGTCGCCAGTGGCGGCCACCATCGCAAAGGCGGTGGTCGGCAGCAAGCCGCCGAACCAGCCGTTGCCGATGTGGTAAGGCAGGCTCATTGATGTGTAGCGGATACGGGTCGGGAACATCTCGACCAGCATGGCTGCAATAGGACCGTAGACCATGGTGACCAGAATCACGAGGAACACGAGGATAGCGAGCACCATGGGCATGTTCATCTGCTTGGTGTCCGCAGCCTTGGTCAGGCCACCGGCCTTGGCCGCCTCGACCACAGACTTCTTGAACTCGGCAATCGCCTTGGCGCTGTCAGGCGAGAAAGCATCGCGCTTGTCGTTCAGGGTCGCTGTCAGCGATGGAATTTCCTTGTCGCCGATCTTGATCGAAGCCACGGTGCCCGCCGGAGCGTCCACGTTCTTGTAGGGAATGTAGTTTTCCGTCAAGGTGCGCTTGGCAATATCGCAAGAGCTCGTGAAGTCAATCGGGCGAGCGATCGGGCTGCCCTGGAAGGAGCACTGGGCCGGGTCGGCCGTGATCGACACTGCCATGGATTTCTGCGCGGCCACCAGGGCGGGGTTCGCATAGGCTTGCAACATCGGGAACACGGTGAAGTAGGTCAGCGCTGCAATCAGGCAACCACCCATGATGATGGGCTTGCGGCCGATCTTGTCAGACAGCGCGCCAAAGAAGATGAAGAACGGCGTGCCGATCACCAGCGAGGCAGCGATCAGCAGGTTGGCTGTCTTGGCATCAACCTTGGCGATCGACGACAGGAAGAACAGGGCGTAGAACTGACCCGAGTACCAGACCACAGCCTGTCCGGCGGTCAGACCGACCAGCGCCAGGATCACGATCTTCAGGTTTTTCCACTGGCCGAAAGATTCGGACAACGGTGCCTTGGAGGTCTTGCCTTCGGCTTTCATCTTGGCAAAGGCTGGCGACTCGTTCATGGACAAACGAATGTAGACCGACACGGCCAGCAGCAGGATGGACAGCAGGAAAGGAACGCGCCAGCCCCAGACTTCAAAGTCGGCGCCGGTGATCTCGCGCGTCACCAGAATGACGATCAGCGACAGGAACAGGCCCAGCGTCGCTGTGGTCTGGATCCACGCCGTGTAGGCGCCACGCTTGCCATGAGGTGCGTGCTCGGCCACGTAAGTGGCAGCACCGCCGTACTCGCCGCCAAGCGCCAGGCCCTGAAGCATGCGCAGGCAAACCAGGATGATGGGAGCGGCCATGCCGATGCTGGCATAACTCGGTAAGAGGCCCACGACAAAGGTCGCGGAACCCATCAGCAAGATGGTGACGAGGAAGGTGTACTTGCGACCGATCATGTCACCCAGACGACCGAACACCAGCGCGCCAAAAGGCCGCACGATGAAACCGGCGGCAAACGCCAGCAGGGCAAAAATATAAGCCGATGTGGGATCCAGACCGCCAAAAAATTGTTTGGCAATCACGGCAGCAAGCGAGCCGTAAAGGTAAAAGTCATACCACTCAAACACCGTGCCCAGGGAAGAGGCGAAGATCACCTTCTTCTCTTCGGGCGACATCGGCCGGGGGGCCACTGCTGCTGTCATTGTCATGTCTCCAAATAATGAGTCCGTCAAAACGACGGGTCGCTTTCATTGTGTGGCGATGCACTGACCAAGCTCTTACGCCAAACCAACACTGGCTTGCACCAAACTGAACGAATGCTGACGCGGCCGTCAACACGATTGCCGCAGTTCACAACAAATACTGCCGGCCACACGGCCTTGCCCGGTGGCGGCAGACGACTCCAGGCTTTCGCTTTCCTGGCTCGACCGCTGGCCGCGCGACAGCCACGGATTCACCCATGCAGTGCATACGATCGGAACTTGCACCCGCAAGAGTACCCACGCTGAGCGCACAAAAAACCCCTCGGTCACCAGCGGCGGCCGAGGGGTTTGGGCGAGCACTTTCGGGGCTCGGGGCAGCGGTCAGCGCATGGCGCCTTCACCGCCCTGAAAAACCAGATCAGTGCGCGGCACTGGCCGCCGAAGTCTTGCCATCAAGGCTGGGGTAGCGCACATGCTCGACCAGTTCCTGGATGTCACGGCCGGGCGCCTTGGTCAGCAGCGACACGATGATGATCACTGCAAATCCGATCGGCACACCAAACAGGCCGGCCGAGATCGGTGCAATGTCCCACCAGGTGTTGGCTTTGACAATCTCAGGCGTAATGGCTGTGCCATGGGTCAGCTTGTAAAGCCAGGGCTGGGTGGTGACCATGTAGTAAAACGTGATGCCCAGACCAGCGACCATGCCGAGCGATGCGCCCCACTTGTTGGCGCGCTTCCAGAATATGCCCAGAGTCAGGGCCGGGAAGAAAGCAGCGGCAGCAAAGGAGAACGCTGCAGAAACCAGGAACAAAATGTCCGCGGGTTTCTGAGCCGCCACATAGGCAGCAGCCAGCGCAACAACAAGCAGCAGCATTTTGGAGACCAGAACGCGGCGGGCTGTCGAAGCATTGGGGTCCAGCACTTTGTAGTACAGGTCATGCGACAAGGCATTGGCAATCGTCAGCAGCAGGCCGTCAGCGGTTGACAGCGCAGCGGCCAGGCCACCCGCAGCAACCATGCCGGACACCACGTAGGGCAAACCACCAATTTCAGGCGTGGCCAGCACGATGATGTCGCCACCAATCGAGATTTCGGCCAGTTGCAAGATGCCATCCTTGTTGATGTCAACCACCGACAAGAGCGTAGGGTCGACCGTCGTCCAGCGCGAAATCCACTCCGGCAAGTTCGCAAACGGCGTGTTCACCAGCACCGTGTAAACCTCGTACTTGGCCAGAACTGCCAGCGCAGGTGCCGTGAAGTAGAGCAGGAAGATGAAGAACAGCGACCAGCTCACCGATTCGCGGGCTTCACGTACCGATGGCACCGTGTAATACCGCATCAGGATGTGCGGCAGCGCGGCCGTTCCGATCATCAAACAGAAGACCAGCGCCAGGAAGTTCTTGCGAGCAACGTCCCGTGCCGCTTCGTCCTTGCCCGGGAAAGGCTCTGCATGGCGGATCGGCGGATTGGCTCGGGCAGCGTTCGAGGTGCGGGCTGCGGTGTAAGCAGCACGGGCAGCAGTCTCGTCTTTCGGCAGCTTGGCCAGGGCGGCTTCAGCAGCCTGGATCTCGGCGACAGCGCCGTTCGCGGCCTTCAGCTCTTCCAGTTTCTTCTCTGCGGCGGCCTTGTCGGCAGCCATGGCCGCAGGCACATCTTTGAGTTTTTCAACAGCAGCGTCAGAACGGGCCTTGAAGATACCGCGCACTTCCAGCTCTTTTGGATCTTTCAGCAGCAGTTCTTCCTTGGCGGTCACTTTTTCAAGCGTGTAACCGTAGACAGCCTGAGGAACCGGCACGCCTGTATGTTTGACAGACAGCCAAATCACGGGCAACAAATACGCAATGATCAAAATCACGTACTGGGCCACCTGGGTCCAGGTCACGGCACGCATACCGCCCAGGAACGAGCAAACCAGGATACCGATCAGGCCGGCAAAAATACCCACTTCAAAAGCCAGACCGGTCAGACGCGCGGTGATCAGGCCGACGCCATAAATCTGCGCCACCACATAAGTGAATGAGCACAGGATGGCCGCGAACACACCGATCAGGCGAGGCAGATTGCCCTCGTAGCGGGCACCCAGAAAGTCAGGGATGGTGAACTGGCCGAACTTGCGCAGGTAGGGCGCCAGAAAGAGCGCCACCAGACAGTAACCGCCGGTCCAGCCCAGAATGAAAGCCAGGCCGCCGTAACCCGTGAGGTAGAGCGTTCCGGCCATGCCGATGAAGGACGCCGCAGACATCCAGTCGGCGCCGGTGGCCATGCCGTTGTAAATAGCTGGCACACGTCGGCCGGCCACATAGTATTCGGCCGCGTCAGTGGTGCGGCTCATCACGCCGATACCGGCGTAGAGCAAGACCGTGGCGGCCAGGAAGAGGTAGCCGATCCAGGCCTTGGGCATGCCCATCTGCTCCAGAATGGCCAGTACAAGCACGAAGGCGACGAAGCCGCCCGTGTACCAGGTGTAGACCTTGTTCAGGCCTTTTTTGAAGTCGCTTTGCGACTGGTTTTCACCGCCAAACATGCCCATTATTCTTCTCCTTCGGCTACGCCGTATTCGATGTCAAGCTTGTTCATGTAACGAGCGTAGTACCAGATGATCAGGCAATACACCACCAAGGCGCCCTGAGCCGCAACCCAGAACGAAAAAGGCCAGCCGAAAAAGCTGAACGTGAGAGAGCGTGCGTAAAACACCAAAACGAATGTGACGACGAACCAAATGCCCAATAAAAAGGCCGTGATTCGCAGGTTTTTGCTCCAGTATTCCTGGTGCCTGGCCGACAGTTGCATGACTTGTCTCCTCTAGCGGGTGGTTGAAAAACTGATTAACTCAAAGATCCGGCCTTCAAGCCGGTCTCGCGCTCCAACTGGGCAGCCACCTTGGGCTCAAAGCCCTTGAGGTGCCGAATCACGGCTCGCGCTTCATCGGTTTGCTTCAGGTCCACATGCACCCGCGCAAGCTGATACCAGCCAAACGGACTCATGGGTTGGAGTTGGGTGTTGCGCTTGAGCGCACCAAGGGCTTCCTCGAGGCGCCCCTGCCGAACAAGCACCAGACCAAGGCCATACCAGGCGCGGTCCATTTTTTCCTCGAGCGCGATGGCGGCGCGGAATCCGCGCTCGGCATCATCCAGCCGGCCCAATTCTTCGGCCACGAAAGCCTGATTGAAATGGGCGTTTGACGTGTCGGGCGCCAGCAGCACCACTTTATCGAAATAAGCCAGGGCCAAGACCATGTTTGCGTTTTGCATGGCGTCGTAGGCCATGCTGTTCAAGGCCAGCAAATCGTTGGGGGCGCGTTCCAGGATACCTTCGAACACGCTTCGGGCCAGTCCGCGAAACCCCAGAAGAAGCAACAGCTTGGCACGCCAGTGCTGTATGAACAACTCCAGCCGGCTCATGCCGGATTTTCCGGATACCAGAGGCTGAGAATTCACTGGCATGCCAGCGCTCCGGCCTGCAGGCACATGTCTATCTTGAGCATGACCACCAAAACCCAGGCAATCATGAGCCAGCTGACTGCGGCCAGGGGAATGTGCTGATCCAGGATCAGCTTGGGACTCAGGCGTCGCGTGAGCCACAAGGCCGGCTTGGCCGCAACGTCGAGCAATTGCCAGAAGACATTGGTCTGGCGCTTGGCACCTGCCAGCAGGCCTAGCAAAAACCGGCCGACGATAAACATCAGCGACAGCTCAATCAGGCTTTTCAAAATAACCACGACCAGCAACATGAATTCCCAAATCTTTCCATTTCGGACTAACGATCCGCTGGACTTTGTTCAGCGGGCCTGACCGTTTCCTGACAACCCTACAGGAAGAGTTTCCGCACAAAGGGTTAACCCTTTTATATTTTTTTACAAAGCGATATTTGCGGACTTATTTCCTGCTGTCGAGGGTAAGTCCTAGCCTGATGAGAGGCACCAAGCCCGAGGCGCATCGGCCTGACTAAGCCGAAACGTACAGCGCTAAACTGAAAAAATCGCATGACCAGCACCATCCCCCCAAACGACAGTCCAGCGCCCGGCCCCGCGCCTGATTCGGCGCTGGGCCCCTCCCGCAGCTTGCTTGCCAACCTGCGTCAGGAGCTTGCGCGCTACACACCGTTCGCCCAGATGAGCGCCGCTGATCTCGACTATTTTTTGGTTCAGGTCCGGCAGCAGTACTACGCTCCCGAAGAGGTTCTGGCCGAGCCGGGTCACGGCGTGGTGAAGCAATGTTTTTACATTCGCCGCGGCGCCGTGACCGGCACGCGCGGGCTGGCCGGACAGGCTGGTGGTGCCTTCGAATACCAGGCCGGCGACCTTTTCCCGCTCGGCGCAGCATTGGCGGGCCGCGCCGTCACAGCCATTTACTGCGCCACGGCCGACACCTTCGTATTGACCTTTCCGGTAGCAGCCCTGCAGGCACTGGCTCAAAGAAGTCCGGTCTTTGCGGACTTCCTGACTCAGCGCTCCCGCCAGTTTCTGGCACTGTCGCAAAAGGCTCTGGTTGCTGCTTATGCCGCCCACGCGATGTCCGAGCAGTTGCTGGAGAAGCAGCTGGGCGAGTTGCAACTCAGCACCCCTGTGAGCTGCACCCCCGAAACGCCCCTGGGCGACGCGCTGCAGACCATGCACCAGCAACGTATTGGCTCCATGCTGGTGACCGGAGCAGCCGGGCAACCGATAGGCATCCTGACCCGGCACGACGTTCTGGGCAAGGTCACGCTCGCACAGCTCCCACTGTCCACACCCATGTCCGCGGTCATGGTGCAGCCCGTGCTTTCCCTGAGCACAGAGCACACGGCGCAAGACGCCGCGCTGCTGATGTCGCGCCACGGCATGCGGCATGTGCCCGTCACGCGCGGCGGCGTTGCGGTCGGGATGGTCTCCGAGCGCGACTTGTTTGCGATGCACAAGCAAAGCCTCAGGAGCGTCAGCGCCAGCCTTCGCGCCGCCGCCGACACGCCCGCACTGACACTCGCCGCCCACGGCATTCGCCGGCTGGCACGCAGCCTGCTCGGACAAGGGGTGCAAGCCCGCCAGCTCACCAGCATGATCAGCCACCTCAATGACGTGCTGACCGAGCAACTGCTCAAGATCAAGGCCAAGGAGCAGGGCATCACACTGGACAGGCTGTGCTGGCTGGCGCTGGGCTCGGAAGGCCGCGACGAGCAGACGATTTCAACCGACCAGGACAACGCGCTGATCCTGCCCGACGGCATCTCGCAGGCCGAGCGAGAACATATTCGCCGCTTTGCACATGAGGTGAATCTGGCCCTTGACGCTTGCGGGTATCCGCTGTGCCGCGGCGGCGTGATGGCCGGTGAGCCAGCCTGCTGCCTGACGCTCGATGAGTGGCGTGCGCGTTTCAGGCATTGGGTTTCCCAGGGCACGCCACATGACCTGCTTAACGCCAGCATTTACTTCGATTTTCGGCCCCTCGCGGGCGACGCCCTGTTGGCTCAAAAGCTGCGCGCAGAAGTGTTGCAGGCAGCGCGGCAGACCCCTCGATTTCACAAGCAGATGGCCGTCAATGCCCTGAACCGCAGCGTGGCTTTGAACTGGCGAGGCGCCATCGACACCGACGATGAGGGCATGTTCGACCTCAAGCTTCGAGGCACCGCCGTTTTTGTCGATGTGGCCCGCCTTTACAGCCTGGCGCTGGGGATTCAATCCACCAACACCCGCCAGCGCCTGGAAGCGGCAGGAGAGCAACTGCAACTGGCGGCTAACGAGTATGGCGCCTGGGTCAGTGGCTTCGAATTCCTGCAAATGTTGCGTCTGCGCATCCAGCTCGAGACCGGCGCTTCGCTCAGCCAGCCTAACCGGATCCAAGTCGAAAGTCTCAATGACATTGACCAGCGCATCCTGCGCGAGTCTCTGCGAGTTGCCCGGCTGCTCCAGCAGCGGATGCAGCTGGACTACGAACGATGAACATCTATTGGCCCAGCCGCTGGCAGTTGCCCTGGCGCGAGCGCCTGGCGGTAAATGAAGATCGCTGGATCATGCTGGACGTCGAAACCAGCGGACTTGATACCCGGCGCGACAGCCTGCTGGCGATTGCGGCCATCGGCATGCAGGTCAACTGGTCGCGCAAGACTTTGAGCATTGCACTGGCTGACAGCTTCGAGGTCGTGCTGCAACAAGACGCCGCATCGAGCAAGGGCAACATCCTGATCCATGGCATTGGTGCCCAGGCGCAGCGCGCAGGCATGGCGCCGGCGCAGGCCCTGCACGCCTTTTCACAATTTGCCGGCAACTCGCCGCTGCTGGCCTTTCATGCAGCATTTGACCAAGCCATGATCGGTCGTCATGCTCGCCAGCACCTGGGTGCCGCTCTGCCCAACCCCTGGCTGGATATTGACCATCTTTGCGCCGTGACGTTCGAGTCCGTGCGCGCACGCGCGCTGGACGACTGGATGCATCACTTCGGCATTGAATGCGCCGTGCGACACCAAGCGGCGGCAGACACGCTGGCCGAGTGCGAACTCTTGCAGCGGATCTGGCCCAAGGTGGCCGCCCAGTGCAGCCAGTGGCGCGACGTGCAGCGACTGGCCGCACAGCACCGCTGGCTGGCCCGCTCAGACTGATCGGGGGTTGGGGGCGGTCCGGGCCAGGCCGACAGGCAACGCCGCCGCGGCCTCCCAGTCAGCGCCGGAAAACCAGGGCGTGCCCATCAGGTAGTCGCGCAACATGGGCAGCGAATCCAGGCCCCAGAACAACTTGTCGTCGACCTGCATCGCCGGCACACCAAAAACGCCGCGCTCAATCGCTTCGCTGGTGTTCCCCTTGAGCTGCGCCTTCACGGCTTCACCGGCCGGGTCTTGCGCGGGCGCGAGCAAGTCGCCAAGGCTGTCGAGCCGGTCCGGGTCAGTGGCTTCTGCGCCGCCGGTCCAGACATGGCGAAAAATTGTTTCACACACATAGCGATTGGGCTGGCCGCCAGCGTCGCAAGCCAGCGCCAGCCGCAAGAGCGCGAGCGGATTGAAAGGATGGGCCGCCGGCATCTGCAAGGGCGTGCCCTGCTGGTCGGCCAGCCACAGGACCTGCCGGTAAGTCCACTCGCGCTTGCCCGCCATCTCGGCCGGCCCGAGCTGACCGTGGTGTTTGAGCATGCTGGCAAACAACACCGGCTTGTAAGTCACGCTGTAGCTCAGGCCCTGGAGCGCCTGCGGCAACTTCTCGAACGCGAGGTAGGCGTAGGGCGAGATGAAGTCCAGGTAAAAGGTGATGTGTTTGAGGGATGGCATTGAAAACCTCGGTGGAATTTCTGAAGACTCAAGACTGTCGGGGAGGTTGCGAGGACCGGCTGAAGCGCTCGCAGCTGGCATCAATCCGGGTCAGCGCGGAGGGCAAGGCGCGCATCGCCAGTCACTCGCTGTGCGATGGTTTGCCAGACCGCGCGGCGCTCGCCGCCAGACGCCGCGCCCCAGCGTGCAATTTCGTCCAGCGTCCTGAAGCAGCCTTCGCACAGGCCGGACGATTCATCAATGCGGCAGACCGAAATACAGGGCGAAGGCGGCTCGCCCGCCAGGGCTGCACCGCGCGCGCGCGCCTGCAACTGCGCGGCGAACACCTGCCGCAGCCGGACATCATCAGGCACAGGCTTCTTCATGCGCTCGCCACGTCCACCACAAGGGCACCGGTCCATTGCGCGAGGGTCTTGGGCATGAGCTCAAACACCGCATGCGGATGACCGGCCGCAGCCCAGACCGCCTCAAAGCGCAAGAGGCTCTGGTCGATCAGCAGCAGCACGGGCGTGGCATGCGCCACTGGCGATACGCCGCCTATCGAAAAGCCGGTGCGCGCCTTGACAAATTCCGCATCTGCGCGGCCCAGTCGCTTGCCGTCCGTGCACACCAGCGCTTCGAGCTTTTTTTCGTCCACACGCTGGTCGCCCGAAGTGACGACCATGACGGCAGCATCGTCCGCCTTGCGCCTGAACACGATGCTCTTGGCAATTTGACCCAGCGCCACACCCAGCGCGTCGGCGGCCTGCGGCGCGGTGCGCGCCGCGTCGTCCAACATGACGGGCGTGTGCAAATGCCCGCGTTGCTGCAAGAAAGCCGCGACGCGTTGCACGCCTTCGGGCAAAGCCTGAAGTTCAGCGCCGCACATCAAACCAGCCTTTTATTCAAAAGCGCGGTCGCTGCGCGGGAGTTCGGTTGGCGACCTAGGAAGTCGCTGATGAACTTGCCCGCATCGACCAGCTTTTCAAGGTCGATGCCGGTCTCGATGCCCATGCCCTGAAGCATGTAAACCACGTCTTCGCTGGCCACATTGCCGGTGGCGCCCTTGGCATAGGGGCAGCCGCCCAGGCCGGCGACTGAGGACTGAAAGTTCCAGACGCCCATCTCTAGCGCCGCCAGCGTATTCGCCAGGGCCTGCCCATAGGTGTCATGAAAGTGCCCCGAGATGTCGGCCAGGTCAAAGTGTTGCAGCGTGGCTTGGATGGCCTTTTTCACCTGCAAGGGCGTGCCTACGCCGATTGTGTCGGCCACGTCCACGCGCTGCACACCGATCCCTTTCATGAGGCCGGCCAGGTAGGCCACGCGCTCGGGCGCAATCTCGCCTTCATACGGACAACCCACGGTGCAGCTCATGGCGCCGCGCACATGAATGCCGGCCGCACGCGCCGCAGCCACCACCGGGGCAAAACGCGCCATGCTCTCGGCGATGGAGCAGTTGATGTTGCGCTGGCTGAAAGCCTCGCTGGCCGCAGCAAACACGACGATCTCGTCAGGCCAGCGTTCACGCGGACCGCTCAAGGCCGCTTCCAGCCCCTGCATGTTGGGCGTGAGCACGGAATAGCGCACGCCCGGCTGGCGCGTGATACCCGCCATGACCTCGGCCGCGTCAGCCATCTGCGGCACCCACTTGGGGCTGACATAGCTGGTGACCTCGATCTCTTTCAGGCCGGCAGCCTGCAAGCGGTGCACCAGCTCGATCTTGACGGCCGCAGGCACCGGGGATTTTTCATTTTGCAGACCGTCGCGCGGACCGACGTCGACGAGCTTGACACGGTGAGGAATTTGCATGCTTGTCAGTATCCTTGATCAGGGTTCACCACGCCAGCCAGATGGGCCACGCTTGCGCCGCTTTCGAGCGCCAGGATCTTTCCGGCAATCTGCGCAATGGTCTCCTCGCGCAAGGTCCGGGCCGAGGTGTGCGGGGTTACAGTGATTTTCGGGTGCTGCCAGAAAGGATGACCGGCCGGCAGCGGCTCGGTGCGGAACACGTCGAGCGTGGCGCCGGCCACGTGGCCGCTGTCGATCAGGCTGAGCAAATCCTCGTCCACCAGATGGGCGCCGCGCGCGACGTTGATGACGTAGGCGCCCGGCTTTAATTGACGCAGCGTGTCATGCCGCATGATGCCTTCGGTCTCGGGCGTGAGCGGCAGCAGGCAGACCAGGATCCGCGTGGCGGCCAGAAAATCGCCAAAACCGGCTTCGCCCGAAAAGCACTGAACCCCGTCAAGCTGCCGGGGAGAACGGCTCCATCCGAGCACCGGAAAATCAAATTGCGCCAGCGCCCGGCAGACCCGCGCGCCCAGCACGCCCAGGCCCATCACGCCGACCGCGAAATCGCACCGACGGCGCGGCTTGCGGTAGGCCCAGCGAGCCTGCGACGACTCGGCCTCGTAGACGTCAAACTCGCGGAAATGGCGGATCACGGCGTGACATACATATTCGGCCATTTGCACCGACATGCCGGCGTCGTCAAGCCGGACCACGGGCACGTCCGCAGGCAGCGTGAGCTTCATGAGCGCATCAACGCCAGCCCCGGTGTTGAAGATGGCCTTGAGCGCGTGTTGGCTGTCAAAAAAAGCTTGCGGCGGCGCCCAGACCACGGCGTAGTCGCCCGCCTGCCCGCCCGGCTGCCAATTCTCGATGCTCGCTTCAGGCAGCGCCTCGCGCAAACCCTGAAGCCAGGGCGCGGCGTTGGTGTCGGTGCAGCAAAAAACGATGTGCATGGGCTTGACGCAATGATGGTTCGAAGAAGCGGGCACTGTAGCAGCGTCAGCTGACGCTGCCGGACTACGCAAGTAGGTCGAGCCGGACACGTTCAGGGTTGAAAAACCAGCTGTCTGCACAGCAGGAATGGGCGGCACGAGCAAGCGGTTTTAACCCGAGGAAGGCCGGCCTTGCAACCAGCCGCACGGGGCAGCCGCTAGACCTCCAGGCGCAGCAGCTCGGCGCCCTCGGGCACCTGATCGCCGGCCGCATACAAAACCTCGGCCACCACGCCCTCAGCCGGCGAGGCGATCGTGTGTTCCATCTTCATCGCCTCCATCACCGCCAGCGCCTGGCCGCGGCTGACCTTGTCGCCGGCCTGAACCTGAATCGACACGACCTTGCCGGGCATGGGCGCCGTCAGGCGGCCGGCATCATGCTGCGCCACGCCGGCATGGGCCAGCAGGTCGATCTCCGTGATCTGCGTTGCACCCTGGGCGCCGAACACATGAACCACCTCGCCCTGGCGGTACACCTGCAAGAGCAGGCGCTGGCCGTCCAGCTCCAGCATCAGGCCGGCAGGCGTCGCCTGGTAGCGCAGCGGCAGTTTCAACTCACCCAGCGCCAGGCGCAAAGCGCCGTCATGCTGACACCACAGTTGCGCCGCCTGCGTTTGCCCATGAAACTCGAACTCGAAC
>CAJAOB010000400.1 GCA_903941205.1 uncultured Burkholderiales bacterium
ACCCGCAGGCACCCAAAAAACTCATGCCGCGGCTGAACCAGCTGTTCAACCGGGCGCAGCTGTCCAGCGAAGAAATCCATATCTTGCGCGGCGTTGCCAAAGCCATGTCGCAAGCGGCTGCCCAAGCCCGGCTGCCAGCACCGGCGGCGCAGGCGCAAGCCTCGCCAGCGCCTGCCGCGTCATTGACCTTGCCTTCGGCGAGCTGACGCCGCGCCAAGTAGACTCGACCTCATGTTTTCCCGACTTCGCTCCGACGTACAGTGCATCCTGGAACGTGACCCCGCCGCCCGCACTGCCTGGGAAGTGCTGACCTGCTACCCCGGCCTGCATGCCTTGATCCTGCATCGCCGCGCGCATTGGTGCTGGACGCATGGGTTCAAGTGGCTGGGCCGTTTCATCTCTCATATCTCGCGGGGTCTCTCGGGTATAGAGATACATCCAGCCGCCAGGATTGGCGAGCGTGTGTTCTTTGATCACGCCATGGGCGTGGTGGTCGGCGAGACCGCCGAGATTGGCGACGGCTGCACGATTTACCAGGGCGTCACGCTGGGCGGCACATCGCTGTACAAGGGCGCCAAGCGGCACCCGACGCTGGGTCGCGACGTGGTGGTCAGCGCCGGGGCCAAGGTGCTGGGCGGCTTTGAAGTCGGCGACGGCGCCAAGATCGGCAGCAACGCGGTGGTGATCAAGCCCGTGCCGGCGGGCGCCACGGCAGTGGGCATTCCCGCCCGCATCATCCCGTCCAAAGCGCATGAAAGCGCCGACGTGACCAGCGCTCCGGGCAAGTTTTCAGCTTACGGCATCACGCTGGAAGACGATCCGGTGTCCCAGGCCATGAAGGGCTTGATCGACAACGCTTCATCGCAGGAGCATCAGATTGCCCTGCTGTGGCAGGCGATTGAAAAACTCTCGGCCTCGCCAGCGCGCCACGGCACGGACTGTGTGCCCGTGGACGCCGCGCGCCAGGAAACTTTTGAAGCCGACAAGCTGAACCAGCTGATGGGCAAGTAAAAAGCCTTCAGCCCAGGAGTTTTCGCGCCGCCAGATTGCGCATCAGGGCCGCCAGGCCAAAGGTCCAGGGCGCGGCTTGGTCTGAATGCTTGACGCGGTTGATCAGGCTGCCCAGCGCAGGCGTCGAGACGGTCACCACATCACCGACCACATGCGTGAAGCCCTGACCCGGGCCGTGGCGGTCTTGCGATGGCGCAAACATGGTTCCCAAAAACAGCATGGCGCCGTCCGGGTATTGGTGGTTCGGCCCCATGAGCTGGGCCGCGATGTCCAGCGGATCGCGGCTGATCTGCGTCATCGAGCTGGCGCCTTGCAACTCAAAGCCTTCAGGGCCGCTGACCGTCAGGGTCAGCTCGCAGCGGCGCACATCGTCAATGCCAAAGTGCGCATCGAACAAGCGGATGAAGGGGCCGATGGCGCAAGAAGCGTTGTTGTCTTTGGCCTTGCCCAGCAGCAGCGCGCTGCGGCCTTCAAAGTCGCGCAGATTGACGTCGTTGCCCAGCGACGCGCCGACCACATCGCCTTGCGCGTTGAGCGCCAGCACGACTTCCGGCTCCGGGTTGTTCCAGGCCGAGCCGGGATGAATGCCGACATCAGCGCCTGAACCTACCGAGGACAGCACCGGCGCCTTGGTGAAAATTTCAGCGTCGGGGCCGATGCCGACTTCCAGGTATTGCGACCAGGCACCGCGGGCGATCAGCACCTCCTTGACGCGCGCCGCTTCGGCCGAACCGGGCACGATGCCTCGCAGGTTGTCCCCCAGAATGCCGCTGAGTTCGCGCCGGATCACGTCGGCCCGGCCCGCATCGCCGCGCGCCTGCTCTTCGATCACGCGCTCCAGCAGGCTGGCCACAAAGGTCACGCCGCTGGCCTTGACGGCTTGCAGGTCGCAGGGCGCGAGCAGCCAGGGCTGGCCGGCGTCGCGCAGGGCTTCGTCGCTGTTGGCCAGCACGGCGTCCAGCGCAGCGATGCGAGGCAGCAGGCCCTTGGCCATAGCGCTGTGCAGCGCGCCGGCAGGATCCGTCTGGTTCAACAGCTCGCTGGTGGTGGCCGCGACGCTGGAGGCGTCATGCAGCGCGCCTGCCGCCACCAGCACCACGGTCGGCCCGACACCGGGTTGCCACAAGCGGCCCACGAGGGTGGCGCGCGCATCGGCGGGCAGGGAGCTTGAGAGTCGTTGCTGGAGTGATTCTGGAGCGGGCATGGTCGGGTCTTTGGAGATGGTGGCTGTGAAGGAAGTGATCGTAAGGGCTGCGGTGGGTTGAACCGGCCCGAGGGTTTTCAAAGCCGGTAAACGCGCCGGGCGGTGCCGCCAAAGAGCGCCTGCCGGCCGGCTTCGCTCAGGTGTGCGCTCAGGTTGCGGGCTTCTTGCCACCAGGCTGCGTAGCCGCTGGCGAGCTCGAGCACCGGCCAGTCGCTGCCCCACATGACCCGGCCTTCGCCGAAGGTGTTGAGCACGTGCAGCGCCCAGCGGCGGGCGGCGTCGGCCGCTGGCTGCGGACCGGCTTCGGTCAGCAGGCCCGAGAGCTTGCAGACCGCCCCGGTGGCGTTGGCGACCGTTGCGAGTTGGCTGGCCCAGGGCTCCCACTGGCCGGCCGCGATATCAGGCTTGGCGGCGTGGTCAATCACTAGCGCAAGCGCGGGGTAGCGCGCCGCCAGCGTCACGATGCGGGGCAAGTGAGCTGGCTTGATGAGCGCGTCCAGCACCAGCCCCAGCTCGCTCATGGCCGTCAGCGCGGGCGCCAATGCGTCTTGCAATATCCAGTCAGGGTCGGCGATGTCTTGCAGCATTGGGCGCAAGCCCTTGAGCTTGGGGTTCTGGGCCAGCGCCCGGATGCGGGCCGGTGCGTCGGGCGCCAGCAGGTCGACCCAGCCGACCACGCCCAGCACGGCCGGATTGTTCTTGGCCTGGGCCAGGAGAAACCGGGTTTCGGCTTCAGTGGGCGCGGCTTGGACCAGCACGCCCCCGGTAATGCCATGCGGCTTCGCCTGGGCCTGCCAGTCGGCGACAGACACGTCGCGGTAGATGGCCGGCAGCGCCGGCGTGAGCCAGCCGTAGTCGCCGCGGGCCAGTTGCCAGCTGTGAAAGTGGGCGTCAATCATGGGCGTGTCTGGCTGCGCCTGGGGCGGTTGGCTGCAGGGGCGTGTCGGTTGGAGCGGGCAGCGGCGCGTTGTCCGGCAGGAGCCCGGCCTCGCGCAACGCTTGCCAGAAGGCCGGCTTGACGGGCTGCTGCATCATGGCCACGGCATCTTGCCACTCGCCTGCGTGGCGGGCGCCGACCATGACGATCTCGACCGCCGGATGGGCCAGCGGAAACTGCAAGGCCGCCGCCCGCAGCGGCACCGCATGGGCCTCGCAGACCGCCTCGATGCGTGCCGCGCGGGCCAGCCAGTCGGCTGGCGCCGCCGCGTAATTGAACAGCGCCTGCCCACTTCGCGTGCCGGTGGCCAGAATGCCCGAATTGAAGACGCCGCCCAGGGCCACGCCCACGCCGCGCTGCGTGCACAAGGGCAGCAGCGCCGCCAGGCCGCTGTGGTCGAGCAGGCTGTAGCGGCCGGCCAGCATCAGCACGTCAAGGTCGGCCTGCGCCAATACGTCAAGGCACACCTGAACGTCGTTCACACCCAGACCCACGTGCCGCAGCAGGCCTTCGGCCTTCATGCGCTGTAACTCGGGCAATGCTTCTAGGACCACCTGCGCCAGCACCTCGGGATAGCGCTCGCCATGGCAGGCCACGTCGCAGTCGTGTACGTAGACCACATCCAGCCGGGCCAGGCCCAGCCTTTGCAAGCTGTCCTCGACGCTGCGGCGCACGCCGGCCGCCGAATAATCCCAATGCTGCGAAAAGGGCAGGACATCCACATAACCGTGCTGCTCTTTCGGGGCGCTCGCGTCAGGCACCAGAATGCGGCCGACTTTGGTGGACAGCACAAAGCTGCCCCGCGGCAGGGCGCTGAGCGCACGGCCAAAACGGTGTTCGCTGCGGCCCTGGCCGTAATGCGGCGCGGTGTCGAAAGTGCGGCAGCCATCGGCCAGCGCCGCTGCCAGCAAGTCTTGCGCGTCGGCATCGCTGACCGGTTTGAACAGGTTGCCCAGGGCGGCGCCGCCCAGGCCGAGTCGCAGTTGCTGGCGGGTAGGCGGAAAAATCAGAGAGGACATTGGGGTTTACGACAGGACATACGCACTGATCCTAGCGCTAACATGTCAGTCGTCAAGAGTTCAAACCCTGACTCTTTTTAAATCGCCCGAATTTTTTATCCCGCCCTCTTTTTAGCGCCCCGCATGCTCAAAGGTTTGTCTCCGCTGCTGTCTGCCGATTTGCTGCACGCGCTCGCGTCCATGGGTCATGGCGACGAGATCGTGCTGGCTGACGCCAATTTTCCGGCTGCCACGCATGCCAGGCGCTTGCTGCGTCTGCCCGGGGTGGGTGTTGACCGGGTGCTGGATGCCGTGCTGTCGGTGCTGCCGCTGGACACTTTTGTGGACCAGCCGGCGCTGACGATGCAAGTGGTGGGCGATGACGCTGCCGTACCGCCGGCGGTGGCCGACATGCAGCGCGTGCTGGTTCGGCACGGTTGCCGGCCGGCCGGCTCGCTGGAGCGCTTTGCCTTTTATGAGCGGGCCGCCAGCGCCTTTGCGGTGGTGGCCACCGGCGAAGCCCGGGTCTACGGCAATGTGATCTTGCGCAAGGGCGTGGTGTTGCAAGGTGGCGATGAGTAGCCTGCCGCGCGTTCCCGCCACCAGCCTGCGGGCGCAGGCCTACGAGAGCTTTCAGCAGCAAATCGTCGCGGCCAACATTCGGCCGGGCCAGTTCATTTCGCAGCGCGAGTTGATGCAGTTGTTGGGAATGCCGCTGGGTGCTGTGCGCGAGCTGATTCCCCGCCTTGAGGCTGAAGGCTTGCTGCGCACCGTGCCACAGCGCGGCCTGCAAATCGCCCATGTGGACGTGAAACTGGTGAACAACGCCTTTCAGCTGCGTCTTCTGCTCGAACGCGAGGCGGCGGTCAGGTTTGCGGCCAGCGTTTCGGACGCTGACCTCAAGGCGATTGAGGACGCGCACCTGGCCATCGTCAAAAGAGCGAAAAGCAGCGAGATTGACGACCACCTGCTGACCGACGCCACCATGGTCGACTGGGGCCTGCATGACCTCATGATCGACGCCTCCAACAACGAGCTGCTGTCAGATGTTTACCGCATCAACAGCTTGCGCGTGCGCCTGATCAAACTCGAAGGCACCACCCTCAGCGCCGACGTGTTGCTGCCGGCCATGCAAGAGCACCTGTGGTTCATCGACGCCCTCAAGCAGCGCGACCCGGTGGCGGTGGCCGAGCGACTGACCCATCACATTGAAAGTGCGCACAGGCGCGTACTAGGGCTGCCACGGCCCGAACTCCCGTGGTCTTTGGAGAACATGAAGTGAATTTTCTTTCCCCCTCTGGCGCCTTTCGCGGTATCTGGCCGGCCATGCTCACGCCCCTGACTGAAAGCCTGGCCATCGACCACACGCGTTTTGCCGCGCACGCCAAGGCCCTGATTGCGGCCGGCTGCGGCGGCGTGACCATCTTTGGCACCACCGGCGAAGGGCCTTCTTTTTCAATGGCCGAGCGACGTGAAGCGCTGGACCAGATGATCGCCAGCGGCGTGCCCGCAGAGCGCATCATGGTCTCGACCAGCTGCGCTGCCTTGCCCGAGACGCTGGCGCTGACCCAGCATGCCGTGGCCGCGGGCGTGCATGGTTGCCTGATGCTGCCGCCGTTCTTCCTCAAGGGTGTGTCTGACGAAGGCATCATCCACTGCTATCGCCAGGTGATTGACGGCGTGGCTGACAGCCGGCTCAAGCTGTACCTGTATCACATCCCCCAAGTCGCCGGTGTGGGCTTGTCGCACCATGTCATCGCCACGCTCAAGAGCGAATACCCGAAGGTGATTCTGGGCATCAAGGACAGCGCTTGCACTACCGCGCATTCGGTCGGCCTGGCCGAGGCTTTCATGAAAGACCTGACGGTGTATGTCGGCTACGAGCCGGACTTGCCAGAACTCGGCCGGCGCGGCAGCACGGGTGCGATCAGCGGACTGGCCAATTTCATGCCGCGCGTGGTGCATCGTCTGGTGATGGAGCCTGACGCGCCCTCGGTGCCCGCCGAGCGCGACCGGGTGATCGCCCTGCTTCGCGCGCTGGATCCGTTTTCGCTGATGCCCGCGCTCAAGGGCATCATGGCCAAGGTGACGGGTGACGCGGCCTGGCTGCGGGTGCGTGCGCCGCTGGTGGCCTTGAATCCGGAGCAGGTCAAGGCCATTGACAATGTGGTTCGTCAATTCGAGCTTGATCCAGCCAAGGATTGATTTTTTTCGTGGTTTTTCGATTATCAACAGGAGACAAAATGAAAACTTCCCTGATCCGCCGTTCCCTGCTGGCCACTGCCAGCGTCGTCATGGCCATGGGCGCGCTGATGCCCAGCGCCCAGGCCCAGAGCAAGGTCTTGCTGCGCATTTCGACGCCAGCCGTGCCGGACGACTGGCACGCCAAGATGTGGACCGTCTTCAAGGAAAACCTTGAAAAAAGCGCGCCCGGCGAATTCGATGTCCAGATCAACCTGAACGCCTCGCTGTTCAAGCAGGGCACCGAGCCGGCCGCCATGGCCCGTGGCAACCTTGAGCTGTCGTCCATTTCCGCTTTCGATATCGCCAAGCT
>CAJAOB010000401.1 GCA_903941205.1 uncultured Burkholderiales bacterium
GTACTGCCAGCTTGGAAAACGATCCTTCGGACCGCTTCGCTCCGGTTTGCAAGGCCTCAATTCAGGCGAAGGCGTCAGGGCTCAGCGCGAACCGACGCGGGGCGCCGAATGATTGGCGCCGGTCCGGCGCGCAGACCACCAGCCGGCAGCCAGCACGCCCGCCACCGACAGCACATAGGTCGCCCACTGGGCAGCCAGATGGACACGCTCGGACGACGCGAAGTCCTTGGCATCGCCATAAACCGGGTCCAGCAGCCGCTCATTGACGATCATTTGAGCCGCCGTGAAAGCCAGCACGGCCGCACCCAGCCTGATGATGATAGGAAAGCGCTCCACCAGCTTGAGCACCAGGGTGCTGCCAAACACCACGATGGGCACACTGATCAGCAAGCCGATGATGACCAGGTCAAAAGCGCCATGGGCGGCGCCCGCCACACCGAGCACGTTGTCAACGCCCATCAGCGCATCAGCCACCACGATGGTCTTCATGGCACCCCAGAAAGTGCTCGCTACGGGTCCTTCGTGCTCCTCGCCGCCCTGGTCAGCGAGCAGCTTGTAGGCGATCCAGAGCAGGCCAATACCGCCAGCCAGCATGAGCCCGGGGATTTTCAAGAGCCAGACCACGCCCACGGTCATGACCGACCGGACTGCGATGGCGCCAACGGTGCCCCAGATCACGGCCTTTTTCTGCAAGGATGGCGGCAGGTTACGCGCAGCCAGCGCGATCACGATGGCGTTGTCGCCAGCCAGCACCAAATCAATGAGGATGATGGCCAGCAGGGCCGACCACCACGGGGTCGAAAATAATTCCACGTTCACACTCCAAAACAGGTTTTCAAGGAGCCACGCTAAAGCGTGACTGCGGTCAGGACCTGGGCTTGCGCCGGGCTGTCAATGCGGGAGATTTCGTGGCCAGGGTGGGTGGCACGGGGTCGCGACGCTTCGATCAAACCGCTCAGGTCTCAATCGAAGGTCTGGCTCGACCTGCAAGGGCTGCAGGTCCAACAAGCCGGAAGTGTGAGCTTCGTATTGACGACTTGTTGATGCTGGACGGTGGGTTATGGCCCGGGCATTGATGCTCGGCACAATTTCCACCATTCAAACGGGAGTTACTCCCCTTCGTAGCCTTATTTGACTATAGAAATCGATTCCGCGCAATTCACGGGTCATCCCGGCACGCGGGCCAGGCTTGCCGGGCGACTCGTCCATAATCCACTGCCCGCCGCGTCCGCTGGCCCATCGCCCGACCGGCAAGCCGCAGCAAACACCGGCCACGGCTCTTGCCCGGCGCAAGCTCCCCCTGTTCTGATTGTTCGCACCATGCCCGGCATCCACATCACCGATATTGAAGCCGCCATCAACTACTGGCGCGATCGCTCGCCGTCGCCTGACAGCGTGACGCTGGCGCCCGAGTTGCGCGCCCTGGCCGAAGTCTATGCCTTGCTGGTTTTCTATCACGAGGATGAGGCCGACGAGGCCAGCTTTCCACCCAAGGCCATGCAGGCTTGGCGGGCCTGGTACGACAGCACGGCCGACACGCCGTGTATCGCGATCTGCTCGACCAGCCAGGGAGATGCCCACTGCAAAGGTTGCGGCCGCAGCTTTGACGAGGTCCAGCATTGGCCCGCCATGACGGCTGGCGAAAAACGCGCTACCTGGCGCCGCATCACGCTGGAAGCCACCGCCTGGCGCTTCGGGCGCTACGCCGACCGGGCCTTGGAGAAAAAAGAGGCGACCGTGCCGCCAGGCCCCGAAGCAAGACCCGCAGGCTGATGCGGCGCCACTGATTCGCAGCAAATTCTCCGCCGGCTCGAAGGACCGGCCCGACCTACTGCTGCAAACACGGCCAGCCTCGCACGCTGACGCAGCGAGTAAACAAGCCGGCGTGCCAGCCGGTTCGGCCTGCGTTCAGACCCGTCGGGCCAGCGAAGCTGCCATCCCGACGTAACTGCCCGGCGTCATTGCCAGCAGACGCTGCTTTTCATCGGCAGGGATCTCCAGCGACTGGATCAGCGCATGCAGCGCATCGGCCGTGACGGTCTTGCCGCGCGTGACTTCCTTGAGCTTTTCGTAGGCGCCTTGCACACCATAGCGCCGCATCACGGTCTGGATCGGCTCGGCCAGCACTTCCCACGAAGCGTTGAGGTCGTCTTCGAGCGCTTCGCGATTGAGCTCGAGCTTGCCAAGCCCGGTGCTGAACGACGCATAAGCCAGCACGGCGTAACCAAAGGCCACGCCCATGTTGCGCAACACGGTCGAATCGGTCAGGTCGCGCTGCCAGCGGCTGA
>CAJAOB010000402.1 GCA_903941205.1 uncultured Burkholderiales bacterium
ATGCAGCGCGGGTGACATTCACAGACATCTTCCTAGGAGCGCTCAAGCTCGGCCAGCAGGTCGGCGCTGGCGCCGGTCCAGCCGACGATGCCGCCTTGCGCCCGGACCATCGCCAATGTGGCGACCTTGAACTCGGGGAAATAACTTTCGGTGCAGTCTTCAAGCAGCAGGCAGTCGTAGCCACGGTCGTTGGCTTCACGCAGGCTGGTTTGCACGCAAACCTCGGTGGTGACGCCGCCAAACACCAGGTGCGTGATGCCGCGCGCCTGCAAGCGATCGTGCAGCCCGGTGGCGTAGAACGCGCCCTTGCCGGGCTTGTCGATCACCCACTCGCCAGCCTCCGGCGCCAGCGCCTCAATGATCTGGTTGCCAGGCTCGCCTTGCACCAGAATGCGGCCCATCGGCCCGTCGTCGCCAATGCGCAGTGCCGGCTGGCCGCGCTCGCGCTTGGCAGGCGGGCAATCAGACAAGTCCGGCCGGTGCGATTCACGGGTGTGCACCACCAGAGCACCGGCCTTGCGCCAAGCCGCCAGCAGCGTCTGCGTGGCCGGAACAATGGCCGCCAGCAAGCTGACGTCATTGCCCAGGGTTTCGCCAAAGCCGCCGGGCTCCATGAAGTCACGTTGGAAGTCGATCAGCACCAGCGCCGTGTGCCGATAATCGCAGCTGTAGGCAAAAGGAAGGGCCGGGATGTTCATAAGGTGCGGGTTTTGCAAGGCGGTCCAGAGTGAAGGCGATGATAGGGTCGGTGGGGAAAGAAGCGAAACGGTGGATACCCGGCGATGCGTTCTGGTGCCTGCTGAGACAGGGGTGACGACAGGCACTGCGATCACTGCGCCGCCGCGCCGCCCATGTGGGCGCCAAGCACATGCCGCTCGGCGCTGGCCGCCGGCGTTTCAAAGACGATGCGGCCTTCGCTCATGACCACGATGCGGTCGGCCAGTGCCAGCAATTCATCAAGGTCTTCGCTGACCAGCAGAACCGCCGCGCCCTGCGCGCGCACCTGCCGCAGGCGCCCGTGGATCTCCGTGACTGCCGCAAAATCCAGTCCGAACACCGGGTTCGAGGCGATCAGCACCTGGATGTCGCCAGCCGCACCCGCGAGCTCGCGGGCCAGCACGGCGCGTTGCACATTGCCGCCCGACAGGCTGCCGATGGGCGCGTCTTCGCTGCGCGTTTTCACGCCAAAGGCCGCAATCCAGTCGCGCGCCCGGCTGCGCGAAGCCGCAAAGTCAAGCAGGCCGGCGCGCGCCAGCGGCGGCTGGTCAAAGTCGCGCAGCGCCATGTTGTCGGCCACGCTGAGATCGGCGACCGAAGCGCTGCGCAGCGGCTCCTCGGGCAGGCTGCGCACCTTCAGGCGCCGGTTGTCGCCGCGCGTGGCCCGGTAAGGCTGGCCCATGACGCTCACGCGGCCAGCCGAGCGCGGGCGCTGGCCGACCAGCGCTTCGACCAGCTCGCGCTGGCCATTGCCCGAAATGCCGGCCACGCCCAGGATCTCGCCAGCGCGCACCTGCAAATTCAGCCCATCCAGTGCGAGCGTGCCGCGATCACCAAGCGCACTCAGGCCTTCGATGCGCAAGGCCACCGGCGCCAGGGCATGGCCTGCAAACGCCGGCGGCGCCGAGCGGGGCGGAGCGGCGGCGGCCAAAGCGACCGGCAAGGCCGCGGCGCTATCGCCCATCATGGCGGCCGCCAGCTGCACCGGACCGGTGTCGGCCACCCGGCAATGCCGGACCAGCTTGCCGCGCCGCATCACACTGACCTCGTCGGCATAAGCCATGACCTCGCGAAACTTGTGGGTGATGATCAGCACGGAGCAG
>CAJAOB010000403.1 GCA_903941205.1 uncultured Burkholderiales bacterium
CTTTATGCAGCTCTTACCCTTTCGAAAACGCGCCGCCGCCGCTCAAGCGGCATGAAGCAGATTGCTCTTGATATCGGGCTGGCTTCGGCGCCTTCGTTTACCAATTTTTTTGCGGGCCCGAACGAGGCCGCCTTGCGCCATCTGCAACTCTGGTCAGGCAGCAGCCCACGCTCGCCCGTACCGACCTACCTTTGGGGCGAGGCCGGCAGCGGCAAGAGTCATCTGCTCAAGGCGTTCAGCGCTGCCGTGTGTGAGCAGGGTGCGTCGGTCGGCTGGCTTGACGCCAGCGTGCTCGAGCCGCCCGATTTTGACGAGCGATGGGTCGCGGTGGTCATGGACGATTGCCAGCTTTACACGGACTCGCAGCAACAAGTCGCGTTCAACTGGTTTGTCAACGCCATGAGCGCCGCCGATGGTCAGCCGCATTGCATATTGGCCGCCGGCACCGTGCCGCCAGCCGACCTTGCTTTGCGGGAAGACCTGCGGACCCGCCTCGGCTGGGGTCAGGTGTTCGCGCTGCATGCCCTGACTGACACCGAGCGCCGCGCCGTGCTGCGCCAGGAGGCTGATGCCCGCGGTGTCTTTCTCGGTGACGAAGTGATGGATTTCATTCTCAGCCGTTTTTCGCGAGACCTGGGTAACCTGATGCAACTGCTCGACCAGCTCGACGTTTACTCTCTGCAAACCCAACGCGCCATCACTATTCCCCTGATCAAATCAATGCTGGACAACCCATGACAAGAGTCGCTTTATTTGACCTGGACAACACCTTGATCCCGATGGACTCGGACTACCAGTGGGGTGAGTTCACGATGTCGCTGGGCTGGTGCGACGGCGACGAATTCAAGCGCCGCAACAGCGAGTTCTACGAGCACTACAAGGCCGGTACGCTGGACATTCACGCCTATGTGCGCTTTGCCACCCAGGCCATGCGTGAGCAGGGATCGGTCAAGGCTGCGCAGGCGCAGGCGCGCTTTATTCAAACCGTGGTGCAAGGCGTCATCGAGCCGCAGGCGCTGGCGCTGGTGCGCGCGCACCAGGCCGCCGGCGACGCCGTGGTGATCGTCACCGCCACCAATGAATTCGTCACCCGGCCGATCGCCGACGCCTTTGGTGTGCCGGATCTGATCGCCGTGCAGCTCGCGCGCGACGCCATGGGCGAGCTGACCGGCGAGATTGCGGGAACGCCCTCTTTTCGCGAGGGCAAGGTCACGCGGGTGCAGGCGTGGCTGGCCGAGCGGCAACTCGACTGGGCGAACACCGAGACGGTTTTTTATTCCGACTCGATCAACGATCTGGCGCTGCTTGAAAAGGTCACCCATCCGGTGGCCACCAACCCCGACGAGCCCCTGCGGGCCGTCGCCACAGAGCGCGGATGGCGCATACTTGAGTTGTTCACTTAGTTTTTCATGATCAAAAAATTTATCGACAAGCTGTTTGGCAAGACCAGCAGCGCGCCTGAAGGCGCCCCGCGCGCCAAGAAGTCGCCCTACGGCAAGCGGCTGGAAGTCGGCCCCAAGGAGCACGGCATTGACAATGCGCTGGTGGACGAGCGCGCCATGGACGTCGTGCGCACGCTCAAGGATGCCGGCTACGAGGCCTTTATCGTTGGCGGCGCCGTGCGCGATTTGCTGGTGGGCCTGCGCCCCAAGGACTTCGATGTGGCCACTAACGCCACGCCCGAGCAGGTCAAAAGCCTGTTTCGACGGGCCTTCATCATTGGCCGGCGCTTTCGCATCGTGCACGTCATTTATGGCCGCGGCCGCGAGCATGAGGTCATCGAGGTATCGACCTTTCGCGCCAATCTTGACAGCAGCCAGGCTGAGCAGGTGGGCGGCAACGAGCGCACCAGCAAGAGCGAACTCGCCGGCATGAAGCATGCGGTCGACTCCTCGGGCCGCGTGCTGCGCGACAACGTCTGGGGTTCGATGGAGCACGACGCGGCTCGCCGCGACTTCACCATCAATGCCATGTATTACGACCCGGAAACGCAGATCGTCGTTGATTACCACAACGGCATTCGGGACTCCAAAAAACGCGTGCTCCGCATGATCGGCGACCCGGCCACGCGCTACCGCGAAGATCCGGTGCGCATCATCCGCGCCGTGCGTTTCGCCGCCAAACTCAGCGCGTTGGGTTTCAAGTTCGAAGACAAGACCGCCGCGCCGCTGCGGGAAATGCGCGGCCTGCTGGCCGACGTGCCGCAGTCGCGGCTGTTTGACGAAATGCTCAAACTGCTGCAAACCGGCCATTCGCTGGCCAGCATCGAGCAGCTCAAGCTGTTGGGCCTGGGCACCGGCATTTACCCCTTGCTTGACGTGGTGGTTGACTGCGCGCATGAGCCGTTCTTGAACCTGGCCCTGCAAGACACCGACCGCCGTGTTGGCGAAGGCAAGCCTGTGGCCCCCAGCTTTTTGCTGGCCTGCGTGTTGTGGCCTGACGTGCGCGACGGCTGGGCCCGTCGCTGCAAGCGCGGCGAGCATGTGATGCCCGCGCTGCAGGATGCGATTGATGACGCCTTCAATGCCAAGATCGGCGACGTCTCCGGTCGCGGCAAACTGGGCATCGACATGCGCGAGATATGGACCATGCAGCCGCGCTTTGAAAAGCGCGTTGGCAGTGCACCTTATTCGCTGCTGGAGCAACCGCGTTTTCGCGCCGGCTTTGATTTCTTGCGACTGCGCGGCCAGACCGGTGAGATCGACAAGGCACTGCCTGAGTGGTGGGAGAAATTCAGCACCGCTTATGACGATGAGCGCCACGCCATGATCGAGGAAATTCGCCTCGAACAACAGGCCCGGCCGCAGCAGCCTCGCGTGCGCGTGCGCCGCAAGGAAGCGGACGTACCGGCCGGCACGCCAGCTGCAGATAGCGCGAGCCAGGCCCATGCGGGCGATGCCGCAGGGGATTCTCAGGCGCAAACAGGCTCGGATGATGCGCCGCGCAAGCGCCGCCGGCGCCGCAAATCCACAGGTCGTGGTGACGCCGCTGGTAGCGCGGACGTCGGCAGCCCGGACTGAAGGCTGCAGTTTTGCGCGACAGGGTGGTCGCCTACGTGGCGCTGGGCGCCAACCTTGGCGACGCGCACAGTGCCTTGCAACACGCGCTCGCGGCGCTTGAAAAATTGCCCCTGACCGAGGTTCTCGCCTGTTCCCTTGTTTACCGGACTGCGGCGCTTGATGACGCACCGTTTGGAATCGACTGCAAGCAGCCTGAGCGTCCGCAGTCACCCGATTACCTCAATGCCGTGGCGGCCTTACAAACCCGCCTGTCAGCGCCAGCGCTGCTGGCGGCTCTGCAAGGTATTGAAACTGCGGCCGGCCGCCAGCGCCCCTACCGAAACGCGCCGCGCACGCTGGACCTCGACTTGCTGCTTTATGGCAGCGCGCGCATTGATTCGCCTTCGCTGACGGTTCCGCATCCGCGCATGGGTCAGCGGGCCTTTGTGTTGGTGCCGCTGGCCGAGATCGCGCCTCAGCTCGTCAATCCAGCGCAGCTCGCCGCCGTGCAAGACCAGCGCATTGAAGCATTGGGCCCGCTTTAGGCCTTGGCGTTCAGGGCGCCAGGCGTTCGCGCAGCCAGCTGCCGTCGGCCTCTTGCGCATAACGCAAGCGGTCATGCAGGCGACTGCGGCGGCCCTGCCAGAATTCCCAGCGGTCGGCTTTGAGCCGGTAGCCGCCCCAGTGCGGCGGGCGCGGTGGTTGCAGCAAGAACTGCGCGCCGTACTTCGCTGCATTGGCTACCAGCACCCCGCGGCCTGAGATGACCTCGCTTTGCGGGCTGGCCCAGGCGCCAATGCGTGAATCGAGAGGTCGGCTGTGAAAGTAGGCGTCGCTTTCCTCGTCCGACACCTTTTCCACCAGACCCTCGATCCGCACCACACGTTCGAGCTCAACCCAATGAAATTGAAGCGCTGCATAGGGATTGCCGGCCAGTTGCCGGCCTTTGCGACTGTCGTAGTTGGTGAACCAGACAATGCCGCGCTCGTCCAGGCCTTTGATCAGCACCACGCGCGTCGAAGGGCGCAAATCGCTGCCCACGGTGGCCAGTGTCATGGCGTTGGGCTCCGGAACCTGGGCGGCAATGGCCTCGTTCAGCCACAGCTCGAATTGCTGGAGCGGGTCAGCCTTGGAGGCGTCTTCGTCAAGTTCGGCGCGCTCGTAGCTTTTGCGAAGGTCTGCAATGGAAGTAGGGGTTTGGGACATAGCGTTCCAGTATAGAGAACGCGTTGAAGGCTCCGGCCTGCGGCCTTCCGCCGCGGCGCCAAGCTGCTAAAGCGTTGCTGTCAGCGCAGCTGCTGCCAGATCGGTCGTTGGTTCGGTGGCCCGGTCGGTGGGTTCAGCGGCCAGCCTGAGCAGCTTTGCCAGCGCCCGGTCCTCAATGCCGACTTGCTTGAGGCCCTCATAGGTCTTTTGGGCATAGTCGCGCGTGCTGCCAAAGCGCCCACAGGATTCAGACAGGATGTGCCGGTAGGTCGCTTGATCCAGCTCGCCGGTGTAGTTGGGGCTGGTCCTTGACAAGGTAAAGGCGAGCGCCCTGACAGGGCCGTGCTGCGTCTGGCAGGGCAGCCACTTCGGGTCGTAAACCGCTGTGGGCATTTCGCGCTTCCAGAGCAGTCGCAGGGCCTCTGCCGCCTCGCTGTGCGGAACGCGGTAAGCCACCCCCTTGCAGCTGCCGCCCGACAAGAGTGCGAACACCAGGCCCGGGCATTCGGGCGTGCCGCGGTTGACCCGGCTCCACATTTTCAAGGCGCGGTGGTAGCCATGCAGCTGGGCGTAGCGCTTTTCGGTAAAGTCGAATTCAGGCCGCCAGATCAGCGACGCGTAGCCAAACACCCACAGATCGCGGGCGCCTCCCCACTGCTCCAGCGCCTGCCGCAGCATGGCCTCGGCATCACGCGGCGGACCTGGCGGAATCAGCGCGGCGAGGTTTTTGCCCAAAGTGGAACTTGAAGTCACCTCGCAACTGTACAGCGAGTGCGCGCAAGGCCGGCCGGTTCGTAACCTTTTGGTAACCAGCCAGGGGCTGATCGTCTTTGTAACCGGGTACCATGCGAGACGTAACTAAATTACCGCCGCAGGCCCTTCCGCAGTCCATTTATCTTCTCCAAGCGATGCTCCACACCACTGTCCAACACATCACCGACCGGATCATCGAGCGCAGCCAGCCCGCCCGCTCGGCCTATCTGGTTCGCCTTGCCGCGGCCTCGACGCGCGACGCCAACCCCGACCGCATGGGCTGCGCCAATCTGGCGCATGCGCTGGCTGGCGCACCGCTTGACGACCGTTTCAAGATCGTCACCGAAAAGGCGCCCAACATCGGCATCGTCACCTCTTACAACGACATGTTGTCGGCGCATGTGCCCTTGCTGCGTTACCCGGAACTGATCAAGGACGAAGCGCGCAAGCAGGGCGCCACGGCGCAGGTGGCGGGCGGCGTGCCGGCCATGTGCGACGGTGTCACGCAGGGCACCGCCGGCATGGAGTTGAGCCTGTTCAGCCGCGACGTGATCGCCATGGCCACTGCTGTGGCCTTGTCGCACGACATGTTCAACGGCGCGCTGATGCTCGGGGTCTGCGACAAGATCGTGCCCGGCCTGCTCATTGGCGCGCTTCATTTTGGCCATCTGCCGATGGTGTTTGTGCCCGCCGGGCCCATGCCTTCCGGTTTGTCGAACAAGGAAAAAGCCAGCGTTCGCGAAAAGGCTGCTCAGGGTCTGGTCGGCCGCGCAGAACTGCTTGACGCCGAGCTGAAGTCGTACCACAGCCCCGGCACCTGCACGTTTTACGGCACTGCCAACAGCAACCAGATGCTGCTCGAAGCCATGGGCCTGCATGTTCCCGGCACCGCCTTCGTGAACCCCGGCAACGATCTGCGCGACGAACTCACGCGCGAAGCCACACGCACCGTGCTCGGCATCACCAAGGGCCGGCGTTATGCACCGATCGGTCGCATCGTCGACGAGCGGGCCATCGTCAATGCCATGGTCGCGCTGCTGGCCACCGGCGGCTCGACCAACCACCTGATTCACTGGGTGGCCGTGGCGCGCTCGGCCGGTATCACCATCGACTGGAATGATTTTGCAGCCCTGTCCGAGGTGGTTCCTTCGCTGAGCCACGTCTATCCGAATGGCAGCGCCGACGTCAATGAGTTTCAGGCTGATGGCGGCACCGGTTTCATCATCCGCGAGCTGCTGGACGCCGGCCTTATGCATGAAGATGTGTTGACGGTACGCGCTGGCGGTTTGCGCGAATACACCCGCGAGCCCGTCATGGAATCGGGCGCCATCGTATGGCGGGCGTCTGGTGCGTCCAAAGACCTGAGCGTGCTGCGGCCCGTCGCGGCGCCCTTCAGCGCTACCGGCGGGCTCAAGTTGCTGCAAGGCAATCTGGGCCGCAGCATCATCAAGGTGTCAGCGGTGCGCGAAGATCGGCATGTCATCGAAGCTCCGGCCCGTGTCTTTGACTCGCAGGAAGCGCTGCACCAGGCCTTTGAGGCGGGCGAGCTCGAACGTGACGTGGTTTGCGTGGTGCGCTGGCAAGGGCCGCAGGCCAACGGCATGCCCGAGCTGCACAAGCTGACGCCGCCGCTGTCGGTGCTGCAAGGCAAAGGCTTCAAGGTGGCGCTGGTGACGGACGGGCGCATGAGCGGTGCTTCGGGCAAGGTGCCGGCGGCCATTCATGTATCGCCTGAAGCCGCTGCCGGTGGTCCGCTGGCCAAGGTGTGTGACGGCGACCTTATTTTGCTCAACAGCCTGACGGGCGAGTTGCGCGTTTTGGTGACCGAGGCCGAATGGGCCGCCCGGCCTTTGGCCGTGATGCCGCCTGCCTTGCGCGAGAGCAATGCGCTGGGCATGGGCCGTGAATTATTTGCAGGCATGCGTCGCCATGCCTTGACGGCCGAAGAAGGAGCAGCAGCATGGGTTTGATTCAACAAGGCAGCGCACTCACCGCCTTGCAGGTAATGCAGGACGCCCCGGTGATTCCAGTGATCGTTCTGCATGACGTGAAACACGCTGTGGGCTTGGCGCGCGCGCTGGTCGCTGGCGGTATCCGCATGCTCGAAGTCACTTTGCGCACCCCCCAGGCCCTGGCCTGCATCGAGGCGATTGCGCGCGAGGTGCCCGAGGCGGTGGCGGGCGTTGGCACGGTGCGTAGTGCGGGCGAGGTACAGGCCTGCATCAGGGCCGGTGCGCGCTTTGCCGTCAGCCCCGGCTACACCCATGCCGTCGGTCAGGCTTGTCGCGATGCCGGCCTGCCGCTTTTGCCTGGCGTTGCGACGGGCAGCGAAATCATGGCGGCCCAGGAAGACGGTTACAAGGAGCTGAAGTTTTTTCCGGCCATGCAAGCCGGTGGCCCGGCCATGCTCAAGGCCTGGGGCGGCCCCTTCACCGACGTGAAGTTTTGCCCGACTGGCGGCGTGACGCTGGCCAACGCCGCCGAGTTTCTGGCGCTGCCCAATGTGGCCTGCGTTGGCGGCTCCTGGCTGACGCCGGCCGATGCCGTGGCGCAAGGCGACTGGGCCCGCATCACCACGCTGGCACGTGAGGCCAGCGCCTTGACGCGCCGCCAGGGCTAATTGGCGTTTATCCGTTAAAAGGTTCAGCGGTTCAGCGCAAACCGGCGCCGTCGGCGTATTCCTTTCGCTCAATCAGCTCAATCTTGTAGCCGTCCGGGTCGGTCACAAAGGCAATCACCGTGCTGCCGCCCTTGACCGGGCCGGC
>CAJAOB010000404.1 GCA_903941205.1 uncultured Burkholderiales bacterium
CAATGGTGCTGGCGCCAGCGACCGGGCGGGCTTTTCGGTGTCAGCCGCGGGCGATGTGAACGGCGACGGCCTGGCTGATGTGCTCTTGAGTGCCAACCAGGCGGACCCGGGCGGGCGCGCGAATGCGGGCAGCAGCTACGTGGTTTTTGGCTCGGCAGCCGGCGGGTTCATGAGCACGGCGGCGGACCATGTGGCGAGTAGCACGGTGAAGAATCTGACAAGCAGCAGCGCCAGCGAAACCCTGGTGGGCAATGCCAGTGCCAACGTGCTGACCGGCAATGGTGGCTCGGACGTGATTTACGCTGGCGCGGGTAATGACGTGATTGTGCTTAACAGCAGCAATATCGCGGCGCTGGTCGCAGGCTACAACGGCGTTGACAAACAACTCAGTCGCGTGGATGGCGGCACCGGTTTTGACACCCTCAAGCTGGACGGATCAGGCATCGCCTTTGATCTGACGCAGGTGACCAACCAGGGCGCTGACGGCGGCATAGAAGGTGGCGGCTCACGCATCGAATCGATCGAGGCGATCGACCTGACGGGCAATGGCAACAACAAGTTGGTGCTGACGCTCAAGGACGTGCTGGATGTGGCGGGCATGAATGTCATCAACAGTGGCACGCTCGGCAGCCTTGGCTTCTCGGCGGGCACCTATAAGTTTGGCGCTACCGAGGGAAGGCATCAGCTGGTGGTCAAGGGCGTTGCGGGCGAAAGCCTGGAATCGAGTGGCTGGGGAACGTCTAAGGGAACCGTCCTGGAGGGTTCGCACACTTATGATGTGTACAACCAGGGACTGGCGCAGCTGCTGGTGGAAGCCAGCCTGAACAAGTCCATCCTTTGAGAGCAGGCTTTCGCCCCAAGCCTGGAGCCTGAAGCTCAAAGGTCAAAAAGTCTGAACGCTGACGCTGACGCTGACGCTGACGCTGACGCTGATGCTGACGCTGACGCTGACGCTGACGCTGACGCTGACGCTGACGCTGACGCTGACGCAGCCCCGCCCTGGCGGGGCTGCTTCCATTAGAAAATCCAAGCCATGAAATCCAACCCTCGAGACAACAAGAACAAAAGTAACCCGAAGTCAAAAGCCAAAGAAGGCGCCAGGGCAGAGGCCAAAGGCCAGGCGCCACAAACGCAGGCCTTGCCGCACGGCGGTGCGGCGTCACTTGCAGAAGTGACGACTAGCGCGCAAATGCCCCGCCCTCTGACCAGCGCCGAAGCCAGCGCCGCAGCCAGCGCCGAGGCCGGCAGGGCCTCCCGCCTTGAAGCCCGGGCAAGCGAGGATGTGTCCGGTTTGTGGCTGGCCCTGCGTTCACCGGGCCAGCCGGCCTTGTGGCTGGAGCTGGCGCGTCGCTATGCCGGCGCTGGTCTGGCCTGGCAGGCCGGTTATGCCGGGCGCCAAGCCATGCGGCTGGCACCCGACTTGCTGCCTGAGCTGATCAAGCTGGACCGGCCTGAACTGGGCGCCTGGCGTGAACTGGCCACAGGCGACGCCATGCTCGGGCGTGCTGTGCTGGCCGATGCTGCGGCGCGTATCGAGCGCTACCGCCAGGCCGTGATGGCCTGGCCTGGCGACTGGCTGAGCTGGCTGTACCTGGCACGCTTGCAGGAGATGCCGCTGACGCAGGGCCCGCAAGCATCACCGGCGCCGTTTGACGCCGCGGCGGCCAGTCAGGCCTTGACGCAGGCGCAACTGCTCGAGCCCCTGGCGGGCGAGAGCCTGCACTGGATGGGTGTTTGGCGCCTGGGCGCGGGCGACGCGGCCGGCGCGCTGAAGGCGCTTTCGGGCCTGATCGACGTTCGCCCGCTGCGCTCGGGCTCCATGATGTACCTGGGCGAGGTCTTGCTGCAAACTGGGAACATACCGGCTGCCGAGAAAGCCTTCTCAAGGGCTGCCCTGTCGGCCAGCCCCGACTTTTTGCAAATGCTGGCCGCTCGCGTCTATGGCCACAACTATTGGGAAGAAGCCATCGAGGTGCTGCAAAAGGCGCTGAGCCTGCGGCCCGGCAACGTGCCGATCTTGCTGGCGATGGCGAAGATCCAGTCGGAGGTCTATCAGTTGGCTGGTTGCCGCGAGAGCTTGCGCCAAGTCAGCGAGATTGAACCCGGGAACCTGGAGGCGAATCTGCTGGGCGCTGCCTTGAAGGGGCGCATGGGCGACGCGCAAGGCCACCTGGCGACCTTGCAGGCGAGCTACGCGTCAGGCGTCGACCCGCTGTCGCGGGTGGCTTCATCGATTGCCATGACGCTGCTTTACCAGGACGATGTCAGCGCCGAGGCGATTGCCGACGAACACCGCCGGGTGTGCGCGCCGATCCAGGCCGCCTTGCAGCCCCGCGAGCGCTTTGACAACAGCCGCGAGCCTGAGCGCCGCTTGCGCGTTGGCTACGTGACCGGCGACTTGCACCGCCAGCACCCGGTGAATGTCTTCATGCTGCCCGTGCTGCTGCGCCACCAGCATGCGGACTTCGATATTCATATCTATCACACCGGCACCATGCACGACGAGTACACGCGCCAGGCCAAGGCCAGCGCTGACCGCTGGGTCGAGGCGGCCAAGCTCGATGACGTGGAATTGCAGCAACTGGTGGTGGCCGACGGGGTGGACATTCTGGTCGATCTGGCCGGCCACACGGCCAGCCACCGGCTGGGCGTTTTTGCAATGCGTGGCGCACCGGTGCAAGCGACTTTCCTGGGCTACCCGCACTCGACCGGCTTGTCGACGATTGACTGGCTGGTGGGTGATGCCACGGTCAGCCCGCAGGCGCATGCGCATTTGTTCAGCGAAGGCCTGGCGCAATTGCCGGGCAGCGTGTTTTGCTGGGCGCCGGTAGACGCCTACCCGCTGCCGCCGCCGCGCCCGCCGCAAGCGCCCGTGGTGTTTGGCTCTTTCAATAACGCCATGAAGCTCACGCCGCGCACCATCGGGCTGTGGGCGCAGGTCTTGCAAGCGGTGCCGGGTTCGCAGTTGCTGCTCAAGGCGCCGTCGCTGCGTGACGCGTCCGTGCAGGCGCGCTTTGCGAGCCTGTTCGCCGCCCACGGCATCGGGCCGGAGCGCCTGATCATGCGAGGCCCTACCGGGCTGGCGGCCATGATGCAGGAGTACGGCGACATGGACATCGCGCTGGACCCGACGCCCTACAACGGCGGCACCACCAGCTTGCAGGCGCTGTGGATGGGCGTGCCGGTGGTGGCCATGCTGGGCCACAACTTTGTCGGCCGCATGGGCGCGAGCTTTATGCAGACGCTGGGCCAGCCCGACTGGGTGGCTGCGGACGATGCCGCCTATGTGGCCGTCGCGGTGCGTCTGGCTGCCAACACCGCCGCCTTGCGCACCGGTCGCGCGCGCCTGCGCGAGCAGATCACAAGCACCCGGCTTGGCGACATCACGACTTATGTGGCCGACTTCGAGGCCTTGCTGCGCCAGATGTGGCGGGCCTATTGCAGCGGCCAGCGGCCTGGCGTTCTGCGCGCAGACACCCCACTGGCCGCGTAATGAAAGGCCGTGTCGCCGCGCCCCCGATGGCGTGGCAAGGCCGCCTTGAAATTGCTCATTGAAGACGGGCCAGGCCGCTCTCGCCAAGGGTTCTGGTGCCGGGGGCGAGTCTGGCTGCGTGGTTAGAACTTTTTAAGCAGCGGTGCCCAGGCGCGCGTGATCTGCGGACTGCAAGCACCTTGGGTGGGGTGCCGCACTAGGTGCCGCGCGCGGTGCCGCAGGGGCAGTGCACGGGCTGTGATTCCTGTCCTGAAAGTTCAAACTGTCCTGAGCTTCCAATGGTTTCCTCTTGTGACATTGGCCCGCATTGCCATGAAAATAGCGCCCCGGTCAGCGTGAACGCGTCGAGCAAGTCGCGCTGCCCGCCACCCTCAAGGACATCGTCATGCAAAAAGTTTCCCAAGCCGACGCCGCTTCGTCAGCCGTCAATCAGCAGCAGCAATTGGCACCTGACCAGCGTGCTGCCGACATGCGTCAGGCCGCGCTCGACTACCACCGTCCCCAGCACGCGGACGACATCGGCGGCAAGATTGAAATCAAGGTGACTCGCCCCGTGGCCAGCCAGGATGATTTGTCGCTGGCCTATTCGCCCGGCGTGGCCGTGCCCTGTGTAGAGATCGCTCGTGACCCCGCGCTGGCTTACCAATACACGGCCAAGGGCAACTTGGTGGCGGTGATCACCAACGGCACGGCGGTGCTGGGCCTGGGCAATATCGGTGCCGTGGCGGGCAAGCCGGTGATGGAAGGCAAGGTGGTGCTTTTCAAGCGTTTTGCCGGCATCGACGCCTTTGACATCGAGATTGACGAAACCGATCCGGCCAAACTGATCGAGATCATTGCCAGCCTGCACCCGACCTTTGGCGGGATCAACCTCGAAGACATCAAGGCGCCGGAGTGCTTCGAGATTGAGCGGGCCTTGCGCAGCCGCTTGTCGATTCCGGTCTTTCATGACGACCAGCACGGCACGGCGATTGTGGTGGCGGCCGGCCTCATGAACGCGCTGCATTTGCAGGGCAAAAAACTCCAGGACATCGCCCTTGTCTGTAATGGCGCAGGCGCCGCGGCCGTGGCCTGTCTGGAATTGTTGGTGGGCCTTGGCCTGCAAAAGTCCAACATCGTGGTGTGCGACTCCAAGGGCCCGATCTATAACGGCCGCAACGCCCGTGGCGACGACGGCGAAAAGGCCGCCTGGTCAAGCGACACCAGCGCGCGCTCCCTGGCCGATGCGATGGTCGGTGCGGACGTTTTTCTGGGCCTGTCAGGCCCCGGCGTGGTCGATCAAGCCATGGTCCGCAGCATGGCCCGCCGGCCTGTGGTGTTTGGCCTGGCCAATCCGGAGCCTGAAATCCGCCCCGAACTGGTGATGGCAGCCGCGCCCGATGCGATCACGGCAACCGGCCGGTCTGATTACCCGAATCAGGTCAATAACGCGCTGTGCTTTCCTTATCTGTTCCGTGCAGCGCTGGACGTTGGCGCGCCGCAGATCAACGAAGCCATGAAGCAGGCCGCCGTGAAGGCACTGGCCGAACTGGCCCAGGCCGACAAGGCCTTTGGCAAGGACAAACTGCTGCCCACGCTGCTTGACGACCGGCTGCTGGTGGCGGTGTCCGCGAAGGTGGCGCAAGCCGCCGTCGACAGCGGCCTGGCCCGTCGCCCGCATGAGGCTGCGGCCTACCGCGGGCGCCTGGAGCGGCTGGCGGAAAAGCTGGCTCAGGCCTGAGCCGCTGGCGGGCCGGGGCGCTTGGTGCGCCCCGAGCGCCTTGAGCGGTCAACCCTTCAAGCCTTCAGGCCCGCAAGACCCGTCCCGGGTTCATCAGATTGTGCGGGTCCAGCGCGCTTTTCAGGGTGCGCATCAGGCTAAGCGCCACGGGCGACTTGTGGATCTCGAGCTTGCCGACCTTCAGGCTGCCGACGCCATGTTCGGCTGAAATCGACCCGTCAAAGCGCTGCACGGCGTCATACACCAGCGTGTTGACCTGCTCTTCATGCGCGCGCAAGAACGCGGCGGCGTCCCCTCCGGCGGGCGCTTGCACGTTGTAGTGCAGATTGCCGTCGCCCAGGTGGCCAAAGTTCACCAGCCGAACGCCGGGGATTTCTTTTTCAAGCAAGGCGTCGGTCTGGCGCACGAACTCCGGAATGCGCGAGACTGGCACCGAAATATCGTGCTTGATGTTCAGCCCTTCTTCGGCTTGCGCCAGCGGAATGCTTTCGCGCACATGCCAGAGCTGGCGGGCCTGCGCCAAACTTTCGGCCACCACCGCGTCGCTCACGCAGCCGCATGCCATGGCGGCCTCGAGCAGGCGTTCAAACTGCGCCCGCGCATGCGCTTCAGACTCCTGGTCCGAGCATTCGAGCAGCACGCAAAAAGCCGCACTGTCATAAAGCGGCACCTTGAGCTGCCCGAAGTGCCGCGCCACCAGGCCCAGGGCAAATTGCCCCATGACTTCAAAGCCCGTGAGATTGGCGCCCAGGTGCTGCTGCGCCAGGCCAAGCAAGGCCACGGCCGCATCCATTGAGCCAACCGCCGCCCAGGCCGTGAGCCGTGCTGCGGGCAGCGGGTAGAGCTTCAGGGTGGCGGCAGTGATGATGCCCAGCGTGCCTTCGCTGCCGATGTAGAGGTCACGCAGGTCGTAACCGGTGTTGTCTTTGCGCAGGCCCGTCAGGCCTTCCCACACCTCGCCACTGGCGGTGACGACTTCGAGCCCCAGACACAAGTCGCGTGCGTTGCCGTAGCGCAGCACCTGGGTGCCGCCCGCGTTGGTGGCCAGGTTGCCGCCTATGGTGCAACTGCCCTCGGCGGCCAGGCTCAGCGGAAACAAAAAGCCGGCCTTCAGGGCGGCTTCTTGCAAGGATTGCAGCACGCAGCCGGCTTCTGCCGTCAGCGTCAGGTTCGCCGGGTCGATGGCGCGCACGGCGCGCAGGCGTTGCAGGCTCAAGACCACTTGTTGGCCGCTGTCGTCGGGAGTCGAGCCGACCACCAGGCCGGTGTTGCCGCCTTGCGGCACCAGGCTGACCCTGGCCGCCACGCAGGCCCGGACAACCCTGGCGACTTCGCCGGTCGAGCCGGGGCGCACCACGGCCAGCGCCTTGCCGCGAGTGCGCTTGCGCCAGTCCATCTCCCAGGCTTGCAGGTCGCCTTCGGTCAGCACATGGCTTTGGCCGCAGATGTTGCGCAGGCTTTGAAGGAGGGCTTGGCTCATGGTGTTTTCAGTGAAGTGGGGCAGGGGCGCAGGCGCGGCACCGGGTGCCTGCGCTGCATCGGCCGCGTTAGCTGCTTGGGGTGTGCAAGCCGCAGCGGCACGAGCGCACGGGGAAAAAGCCTGTACTCAGACGGCGGCGGGGGTTTTCAGGCGCACCCGTACATGCAGCGCGCAGGCCGTAAAGAGCAGCAGGCACAGCAGCACTTCGAGCATGGCCAGGTAATTGCTTGGAGCCGCATCGCTCCAGGCGCGCACCACGCCTTCGGTGAAGTAAAGCCACACCAGCAAACTCAGCCAGCGGTAGGTGTACATGCGGTTTTTCAGCACGCCGGCCAGCGGCAGCACCAGCGGCAGCACCTTGAGCGCCAGCAGTGAGCCGCCGGGACGGATGGGTGCGAGCCACCACTCCCAGGCCAGTCCAAGGGCGATCAGCCCGGTAAGGCTGGCCGTGGCCAGCCAGCGCGTGAGATCGATTTGGCGAGATTTATTCATTCAACTGGCATGATACCGGGATGAATTTCAAGCAGCTCTTCACCGACTTATGGCATGCGCCCTGGCGGGCCACGGCGATCACCCTGCGCGACCGCTTTCGTGACGACCGCATGGGCCAGACGGCGAGCAGCCTGACCTTCACCACCTCGATTGCGCTGGTGCCGTTTTTTACCGTGGCGCTGGCCATCTTCACGGCTTTCCCTATGTTTGCCAAATTGCAGGGCGCCTTGCAGACCTGGCTGGTGGAGAGCCTGATTCCCGACAACATTGCCCGCCAGGTGCTGGGCTATTTGAACCAGTTCAGCCGGCAGGCGAGTCGCCTGGGGGTGGCCGGTCTTGCGGTGCTGGTGATCACTTCGGTGGCCATGATCCTGACCATTGACCGCACGCTCAACCGCATCTGGCATGTGCGCAAGGCGCGCTCCCTGGCGCAGCGCTTGCTTATTTACTGGGGCGCCATCACGCTTGGGCCGATGTTTCTGGGCGCCAGTCTGGCTGCCACTTCGTACTTGCTGGCATTTGCCCGTGGCGGTGCGGTCGGCCCCTCGCTGGCCTTGCAGTTGCTGATTGACGCGCTGGAGTTCCTGGCGCTGGCCGGCGGACTGGCGGCGCTTTACCACTACATGCCCAACACCCATGTGAAATGGGGCCACGCCTGGACTGGCGGCGTTTTTGTGGCCGTGGGCATTGCCCTGGCCAAGAAGTTGCTGGGCGTTTACCTGGCCATGGTGCCGACTTACTCGGTGGTCTATGGCGCTTTTGCCACCTTGCCGATCTTGTTGGTGTGGATCTACCTGGCCTGGATCATCGTGCTCATGGGCGCGATCATCACGGCGAATCTGCCCAGTTTGCTCGCTGGCGTGGTGCGGCGCGACCTGGCCCAGGGCTGGCAATTTCAGCTGGCGCTGGATGTGCTTAAAACACTGGACGCCACGCGCGGGAGCCTGAACAGCGGGCAACTGGCCTCGCAGCTTGCCAAGGCCTTGAGGGTGGATTTGTTGCAGCTCGAGCCCGTGCTGGAGGCGCTGGTGCAACTTGGCTGGGTTGGCCAGCTGGTGGCGCCGGAAGGGGCCAGCGAGCCGGGATTTGTGCTCCTGGTCGACCCGGACCGCACGCCGCTTGAGCCGCTGGTGCAGGCCTTGCTGCTGGACAAGACCGAGGCCAGCCTCAAGCTCTGGTGCCGCGCCGAATGGGCCCGCACCCGCCTGCGCGAAGTGCTCTGAAGCGCTAGGCCGACGGCTTCAAAACTTGATCTTGCCGGTCCAGATGTCCTTGTACATCACCCAGTCGCCCATGAAGCTGTAAAGCGGGCGCTTGAAGGAGGCCGGCTTGTTCTTCTCGAAGCCGAAATGACCGACCCAGGCAAAGCCATAACCGGCCAGCAGGCCGTACAGCAGGTACTGCGGCCGGCCTGAAAATACCAGCATGCCCAGGCATATCAGCGCCAGACTTGAGCCCACAAAATGCAATCTGCGGCAGGCCCGGTTGCTGTGCTCGCTGAGGTAGAAGGGATAAAACTCTTTGAACGTGCTGGCGGTTTTTGGCTGCATGGGTTCAGTCTCCCAGACTCATGGCGGCACCTTTTTCCTGAAGGTACCGGTTTTGAATTCTGAAACTATGGGGGTCGCTCGTCGACTTGATGAGTGTTCCCTCGGTATTCAGGGTGTAGTAAAGCTCTCTTTCCCGCTTTGACAGCAGGTGGTAGTAATCCGGTTTTATTTCTGTCAATTCAACCTCGTCAACCAGTTTTCTTTCGTGGTGACCGAGCAAGGCCCGGCTGGTATACAAAAAACCTGAATTACCAGAGTAGTCGATTGAAAGCAGCACGGATTCGGAGTTGATGGAGGATGGGTTGCTGGTTTGCAGGATCCGCCCCACCACGGCAATAGGATTCCCGAACTCATCTAAAACTGCCGACTTGAAGCCGCGGCCGGACTTTGGCGTAAAAATCCCCGACCAGTCGCTCTTTGTCTTTATGACCTTTTGGGCACTTGTGGCTGATTCGAATTCGCTCTTGTATTTAATGTAATAGCCAAACTCGTCCGACCAGTTACCCTGACTCCAGGAGGTCGTTCCGCCCCATTCTCTTGCCGAGTACATCACGTAGGGAAAGTGCCTCACCTTGTCCCTGCACTTTCTTCGCGCAAGGCTGTAGTCAATGAATTGTTCCAGGTTCCAGTTGTTCTTGTGCTTCATCTCTGAAAACAGGATATTCGGCTCTTTTACGATTGGACTAATGATATCAAGATAGATTTCAATATTTTCTCTTGAAAGTACGGCATGCCTGTCAGTCAGTCCCATGTATCCTTCACCATCAGGGATCCATATGGCTTGCGGATCTAATGCCGACATCGGTGGGTGGTGGGTTGTCCAGACGAAGTCGGACCGGGTCAGCACAAATCTGTCGTACCGATCAAGAAGCCCTTCGGATTGCAGAAATTTCAACAGCAACCAGCGGTAATAAATCAGTATTGCGGCTGATCCGGCGTGTTGCCCCGGACCTTTTACGCCACCCAGCCACTGGCTCTTGATCTCAAGCAGCTGTCGCCAGTCCGGAAGTGTTTCATCTTTCGCAGGCTGCATTTGTGCCTGCTGAACCTCGTCAAAAGCGTCTCCCCAGTCATTGAATTCCGGCGTACTGTAGCGGTACTTTGCGAATTGCCATAGTGGATTGGCAAAATCATATTTTTCCGGCACGCTGATGCACAAGAGAAGATCCGCCCTGAGTGAGTCCAGAACAAAAGACTTGATGCCGGGCCAGGTGATCGCACTGGCGCGGGTTTCGGCGATCAGACAGACGAGGGTTTTGTTCATGAAGTTACCGGTCAAAAAGCCGGTTTTGCACAATATCCAGCATCTCGTCAGTGGTGCGCTTGTTCTGGTACCAGCTGACAGTTTGCAGAATTCCTTCTTTGAATGAAACACCAGGCTTCCATGCCAGCCATGATTCCTGATTTTTGATCGAGGCAGCCCGGGCATGCACACCCTCGGGCTTGGATGGATCAAATTTAAAATTGTCGGGTGTGTGGCCTGTCAATTCACAGACTATTTTTGCGGCGTCGATCACTTTTGTGATCTCGTCTGTCCCGATATTGACCGCCCTGCAATCGCTTATGTTTGCTGCCGCCAATTTCAAGCCTTCAACGACATCCGCAACATAGGTGAAGTTCCTGTCCTGCTGACCACTGCCCCAGATTTCGAACGGATCTTGCCGCGTCAGCGCTTTCGCGATAAATGCAATGATGGCATGGCTTTCATTTTCTCTGGGTCCGTAAACCGTAAAAAGGCGACATGAAACTCCTTTTTGAGCGAATTGCCGGTGGTATCCCTTCAAGGCCATTTCACCCATGAACTTAGCCCAGCCATACTCACCATCCGCAAGTGCGGAACCTTCCTGGAAAGGGTCCGCCATTTCTTCGGACAGGTATCTCTGCTGCCTGGAGGGATCGGCGGTTTGCAGGGTTGTCGGGTAAGCGCAGGCCGATGACACGTAGCAAATTCGGTCGACCTTGTTGAGGTGGGCGTGGTAGAAAATATTCCCGTCAATCAGAAAGTTCTGGCATATCTCGCCCGGATGCGTCTCGATAAAGCCCCGGCCGCCGTGAATGTTGGCGAGGTGAAAGACGATGTCCTTGTCCTTTGTGCACTCGGAGGCCACACGGCTTTCCCGGAGATCGCCCAGAATAAATCGAACCTTGCTGCTGACCGTTTCAATATTGTCCAATTCCCCGCTGGAGAGGTCGTCAACGACGGTCACATCGGCACCGTCGGCCACCAGACTCTCGACCAGATGGCTGCCGATGAATGAACACCCGCCGGTTACCAGTACTTTTTTACTTTGAAACATGTATTTATTGATATCAGGGGCGATACGCAGAATCTATGTTGAGCATTGATCAGCCTGTTTTTCGGGTCAGCAGATTGCGGAATTCCCGACCGGTCATGGGCGGCAAAACGACATTCCGATGTCCGGCAATACGGGCGCTCCAATGGGCGGTGAAAAGGGAGGAAAAATCGAATCGACGGCTTCCAAAGGCCTTGGCGCATGACAGCAGATTGGATTTATTCACCTCAGACCAGTCATCCACGATCAATACGGGCAGGCGTTCAAAAAGCGCCGCAAGAGGATTACGCTTTATCACTGGAATGCATCCCAGGAGCAGGGCCTCCCAGGTCCGGTGGCAATCGATGCCCACTCCCTCGGGACTGATCACGAACATGCACTCCGACTGGCGCATCCAAGTGCTATGACGCGAAACAGGATGGCGCTCGAAAAAGCAAACGGACTTATCCACCTTGCTGTAACACTCCCGTCGATCCCCGCGCTTCATTTCGAACTGCCAGTTGCAATAGCCGAGCAAGTAGCGTTGGTTAAATGCCGGCGATGCTTCCAGAGTACTCAGGAGTGTATGTTCCTGGGCTATGGGCGACATGGCGGTCATGCCCCAGGAACCCGGTTTCTTCCGCATGGTGTGGTAGTCGAGACCAATGGGTAAATGAAAAATCTTGGGGTGTTTGGTGGCAAGATTTTGTGCGTACCACGCCACCAACAAATCGCTCTGAATGATGCGACCCATAACTTCGTCGGTAAGCATGGCTTCGGTGATCGGAACATCACTGTCGCCGGTCACCAGAACAAAGGGGACTTCGATGCGGTGCAGGTAATTTGAAGCGAATTCGCCAAGGGCATCCGTGCAGACATAGATTGAAGCGCCGGCTCGATGGGTGGCCAGCAAATCGGCGTCGATGTGGGCTGCGCTGGAGAGGGGGTTCTGGTTGTGACAGACGCAGGTCTTGAGCAAGCCCCGACTGGCAATAAAGGATGTCAAGCGTTCCATGGTGATGTCACTTTGCTGAATTGGTGATCCGTCGGGCGAATTATCATTTCGTGAATGAAATCAAGGAAATCAAGGAGTTGGCAGGTGGGTATGGCTCACCACAAAGGCTGGCCCAAACCTGACCGACCTTGTGATCAAAAAACGGTCCTGCGACCTCAGCGTCCATGCCGGACGGGTGCTCGCTGGGGAATACTTCAGTGGCTTTCACGTGGCCCGCTCCGTCAGGACTGTAAAAATTTCTCGATCGCAAACAAGGTGGGCTCGGGCGCCTCGGTCATCTGGTGATGACCGACGGCCAGCGTCACGACCTGGCATGTGTGGCCACAGGCTTGGGCGGTCTGGATCAAGGTCTGCGCGGCTTTGGGCGGTGTCATCTGGTCTTGCGCACCCAGCACAAACAGCACCGGGCAGGTGATGCGCGCCATGGCGGCCTCGCCGTTGGCGTAGCTGTTGCAAGCCACAAAGCCGCGGTGAAACACATTGACCGCCGGGTTGCTGGCCAGCACGCGACGGCCCAGCGCCAGGCTGGCACCATAAACCCAGGTGCCCGGGCCCAGCGCCGAGGGCGGTGACGCCAGCGTGCTGCGAGAAAACACATTGATCATGTGCAAGGCTTTCATCGGCTCCCCGAGCGACGCGTCCAGCAGCGCGCCCGAAACGGCCATGGGATAGGCCGTTCCCACCAGCACCAGGTGGCTGATGCGCTCGCCCAGGCGGGCCGCCGCCTCAAGCGCAATCAGGGAGCCCCAGCTGTGACCGATCAGCGCGGCGCGCGCCACGCCGGCGGCCTCCAGCAGGGCAGCGACGAAATCTGCCGCCGCTTCGACGCTGGCCGGGGCTTCGCCGCGGCTGCGGCAGTGGCCGGGCAAGTCAAGCGCCAGCACGTTCCAGCCGTGGTGCGCGAGGTAGCGGCTTTGCAAAATCCAGACGCTGTGGTCATTGACAACGCCGTGAATGAAGACAGCAGTAGGCTGCTCGGCATTGAAAGCCTTGCCGCCTGTGTAGCAGTAAGTGCGGTGGCCGTTGACGGTCAGGAGCATGGTGGAACTCGGCAATCAGGTTCGGTGGGCGTGAGTTGGGAACTGTGAACAGGTGGCAGCCGATCACTGGTCGGGAATCAGCCGTTTTCCCAGGCTGATCACCTCGTCCTGGCGGTAACCCAGGCTTTCATAAAAAGCGATCACGCGGGCGTTGCTGCTGCGCACTTGCAGGCTGAGCTTGGGGCAGCCGGTGGCCAGCAGCAGCGCCTCGCCGTGCGCAATCAGTGCGTGGGCGTGACCGCTGGCCTGGTGCTCGGGTGCCACAGCCAGGTAGTTCATCCAGCCGCGGTGACCGTCGTAGCCAAACATCACGCTGGCAATCACCTGACCGTCCAACTCACCCACCAAAAACCATTCGGGTCGCACGGCCTGTTTGCGCGCAATGTCCTTGAGCGGGTCGTTCCAGGGGCGGCTGAGTTCGCAGCGTTGCCAGAGCGCCACCACCTGGGCCTGGTCGGCGTCGGCATACGGGCGGATCTTCAGGTCCATCTTCGTGCTGATGGTCATGCGAGCTTTTGCGCCGCCTTGAGGGCGCGCTTCAGGTCCTCGATCAGGTCGTCCGGGTCTTCCAGGCCGATGCTCAGGCGGATGGTGCCCTGCGTGATGCCGGCGCCGGCCAATGCCTCGTCGCTCATGCGGAAATGGGTGGTGCTGGCCGGGTGAATCACCAGGCTGCGGCAGTCGCCGACGTTGGCCAGATGACTGAACACCTTGAGCGCCTCGACAAAGGCCTTGCCCTGGGCGCGGCTGCCGCGCAGGTCAAAGCTGAATACCGAGCCGGCGCCGCGCGGCAACAGCTGTTGCGCCAGGGCATGGCTGGGGTGATCGGGCAGCATCGGATGACCAACGCGCGCCACCAGCGCTTGCGCGGCCAGAAATTCGACCACTTTTTCGGTGTTGCTCATGTGCCGGGCCATGCGCAGCGGCAGGGTTTCAATGCCTTGCAGGATCAGCCAGGCGGTGTGCGGGCTCATGCAGGCGCCAAAGTCGCGCAGGCCCTCGCGGCGGGCGCGCAGCAAGAAGGCGCCGACGGTGCTTTCCTCGCTGAAGACCATGTTGTGAAAGCCGGCGTAGGCCTCGGTGAGCTCGGCGAACTTGCCCGAGGCGTCCCAGTCAAAGGCGCCGCCATCCACCACCAGCCCGCCAATCACGGTGCCGTGGCCACCTAAAAACTTGGTGGCCGAGTGGTAGACCAGGTCAGCGCCGAGTTCGAAGGGTTTGATCAGCCAGGGCGAAGTCAGTGTCGAGTCCACCAGCAGCGGCACCTGCGCCGCATGGGCGATGGCCGCCACAGACGGGATGTCGAGCACGTCCATCCCGGGGTTGCCGACGGTTTCGCCAAAAAAAAGTCGGGTGTTGGGGCGCACCGCCGCCCGCCAGCCGTCGAAATCGCCGGGCTTGACGAAGGTGGTGTCAATGCCGAAGCGGCGCAGCGTGTAGGCCAGCAGGTTTTGCGAGCCGCCATAAAGCGCCGTGCTGGCCACGATGTGCGAGCCGGCGCCCATCAGCGTGGCAATGCTCAGGTGCAGCGCGGCCTGGCCACTTGCCGTGGCGATGGCGCCAATGCCACCTTCAAGCGCCGAGATCCGCTGCTCGAGCACGGCATTGGTCGGGTTGCTGATGCGCGAGTAGACGTGACCGGCGCGCTCCAGATTGAAAAGGCTGGCGGCCTGGTCGCTGGATTCGAAGACGAAGGAGGTCGTCAGGTGGATGGGTACGGCCCGCGCGCCCGTGGCCGGGTCGGGGGCGGCGCCAGCGTGAAGGGCCAGTGTGTCAAAGCCGGGGTCTGAATAGCCGGGCATGGTGTCTCCGATGCAAGTCTTGAAACCCGGTCAGCGCCGGTGGATTACCGGCTGATTGTGGGCTATATTGTTTGCGAGCCTACCCGGTTTTCAAAGCGCTTGAGCCGGGGCGGCGGTGGCGTGGCATGTGGAACAAACAGATCAGGAGACCCGACATGAAAGTTGCAGATATCTTGCGCGTCAAGGGCAGCACGCTTTTCACGGTGCAGCCCGACGAAGCACTTGCCCAGGCGACGGCGACCATGGCCGACAAAGACATTGGTTCGCTGGTGGTGATGGAGCGCGGCGAGCTGGTCGGTATGCTGACCTTTCGCGAGGTCATCCAGTGCCTGGTGAAAAACGGCGGCGAAATTGGCAGCACCCTGGTGCGCAAAGCCATGGACGACCATCCGCTGATTTGCACGCCGGACACCGAAATCGACGAGGTTCGCCGCATGATGCTTGAGCGCCATGCGCGCTACATGCCGGTGCTGGATCAAAAAGTCCTGATGGGCGTGATCAGCTTTTACGACGTCGCCAAGGCGGTGGTCGACAGCCAGAACTTTGAAAACAAGATGCTCAAGGCCTACATACGCGACTGGCCGGCTGAAGAAGAAGCCAAGCAAGCCTGAGCGCGCGAAGGCGCCAGCCCGGGCGGCGCCCGACCCCTCGCCAGACAGCAAGTCGCGTCGGGGATAATCGGGGTCCATGAGCGGCAACACCTTTGGACAACTTTTCGCAGTCACCAACTTCGGTGAATCCCACGGTCCGGCCATTGGCTGCGTGATTGACGGTTGCCCGCCAGGCATGCCCCTGACCGAGGCCGACATCCAGCACGATCTGGACCGCCGCCGGCCCGGCACCAGCCGGCATGTGACCCAGCGCAACGAGCCTGACGCGGTGGAAATCCTGTCTGGCGTCTACGAGGGCAAGACCACCGGCACGCCGATCTGTTTGCTGATCCGGAACACCGACCAGCGCAGCAAGGACTACGGCAACATTCTGGACACCTTCCGGCCGGGTCATGCTGACTACACCTATTTGCACAAATACGGCTTGCGTGATCCGCGAGGCGGCGGCCGCTCGTCGGCGCGTCTGACGGCGCCCATGGTGGCGGCCGGCGCGGTGGCCAAGAAATGGCTGGCCGCGCAGTACGGTACGCGCTTCATGGGCTGCATGACGCAAATCGGCGACATGGCGGTGCCCTTCGAGTCTTGGGCGCATGTGCCTCACAACCCGTTTTTTGCGGCGGCGGCCGATGTTTCGGCGCTGGAAACCTACATGGACGCGCTGCGCAAGTCCGGCGACTCCTGCGGCGCGCGCATTCGCGTGGTGGCCACGGGCATGCCGGTCGGGCTCGGTCAGCCGCTGTTTGACAAACTGGATGCCGACATCGCCTACGCCATGATGGGCATCAACGCCGTCAAGGGTGTGGAAATTGGCGCGGGCTTTGCCAGTGTCAGCCAGCGGGGCACCCTGCATGGTGATTCGCTCTCGCCGGCGGGCTTCAGGAGCAACAACGCCGGCGGTGTGCTGGGTGGTATCAGCACCGGTCAAGACCTTGAAGTGTCCATCGCCATCAAGCCGACCAGCTCGATCATCTCGCCGCGCGAGTCGATTGACGTGGCGGGGCAAAGCACCACCGTGATGACCAAAGGCCGGCACGACCCGTGTGTGGGCATACGCGCCACACCGATCGCTGAAGCCATGCTGGCCCTGGTGGTGATGGAGCATGCCTTGCAGCATCGCGCCCAATGCGCCGATGTGCAGGCCCCAGCCCTGCGCATTCCTGGCGCGGCTTGAGCCCGCGCGCGCGCTCCTTGGGGCCGGTCGCAGCGGCGCTGGTATCGGCCCGCCCGCTGTCATGAGCAATCGCCGCCAACTCGCGCCCTTTGCCGCCTTGTCGGCGACTTACTTCGCGCACATCGGGTTTTTCAATCCTTATCTGCCGCTGTGGCTCAAGGAACTGGGCCTGAGCATTCTGGCCATCAGCGTGCTGGTGTCGGTGCAGGCCGCCACGCGTCTGTTTGCGCCTTATGGCTGGGGCTGGCTGAGTGACCGTACTGGCGAGCGCATCAAGCTGCTGCGCTACAGCGCTTGCGCGGCGCTGGTCGCTTCAGCCGGTTTGTGGTTTGACTGGGGCGTGCCCTGGCTTTTTTTGGTGCTGCTGGTGATGTTCACGCACACCAGCGCCATGATGCCCATGAGCGAGGCGGCGATGGCGCACCTGGTGACGCAAGGCGGTGTCTTTGATGCGCGGCGCTACGGCCGCGTGCGTCTTTGGGGCTCGCTGGGTTTTCTGGTGACCGTGCTGGCTGCCGGCGCCTGGTTCGAGCATGACAGCATGCGCCAGTTCCCGGCCTGGACTTTTGCCACCATGCTGGCCGTGACCGTCAGTGTCTGGCTGCTGCCTGACCTGAAAGAGGCCGTGCCCGAGCATGCGCTGCGCGTCAGGGTGCTGCCCGTGATGCGTCAGCGCGCCGTGCAATGGTTTTTTGCAGCGGCGTTTTTCCATGTGCTTTCGCACATCGGGATCTATGTGTTCTTTTCGCTCTACCTCGACTCGCTCGGCTACAGCAAAACCATGATCGGGCTGCTCTGGGCCCTGTCGGTGGTGGTGGAAGTGGTCTGGTTTTTCACCCAGTCGCGCTGGCTGCCCAAACTCAGCCTCACGGGCTGGCTGGTGCTTTGCTCGGCCGCCATGGTGCTGCGCATGGTGCTGACGGCCAGCAGCGCGCAGGTGCTGGTCTTGCTGCTGCTGGCGCAGGCGCTGCACGCGCTGACCTTTGCCACGCATCACACGGTGTGCATCGCTTTGCTGTCGCAGCATTTCAGCGGCCGCTTGCGCGGGCGCGGGCAGGCGCTTTACACCGTCATCGCCTACGGATTTCCAGGCTTGCTGGGCGGATTGGCCGGCGGCATGCTGAGCACGCGCTACGGCCTGGGCAGTGTTTATTGGGCCTGCCTGATCACCAGCTTGCTGGCGGTGGGCTGCGCCCTGGGGGCCTGGCGTCATCAGCAGCGCCAGCCAAGGCCGCCCGTGGCCTGAGCCCAGGCTGCGGCCGCCGTTCCTGCTTTTTAGCGCAGCACGATCACCGGTTGGTGGCTGTGGGTCAGCACTTTCTGGGTTTCGCTGCCGACCAGCAGCCCCTTGATGCCTTTGTGGCCGTGCGAGGCCATGGCAATCAGGTCGCAGCCTTTTTCGTCAGCGGTCTTGATGATCGCTTCATAGGGCTCGTCGCTCACGGCGCAAACCGTGTCGCAGGGCACGCCTGCTTCGCGTGCGGCGTTTTCAACTGATTCAAGAATCTTGGCTGCCTTTGCCTGGCTGTCCCTGAGGTACTCCGCGCGCGTGTCCTCGAGCATGTCGGGCCGGTAAGTAAAGACATGAAATTCGGGCACGACATGAATGCCTGTCACGCGAGCCTGCGTTTCCTTGGCCAGCGCAATGCCTTGGCGAATCGCTTCTTCCGATTGCAGTGAGCCGTCGGTGGGCAACAACAGATGCTTGAACATGGTTTCTCCTTGACTTGATGCAGGTGGCGAACATGATTTGGGAATGAGCACTTCTACTTTAGTGGGGTGGCGCAGAAACCGCCAAGGGGCGCAAAGCAGGAACTTTGTGTCAGTCAAGGCGCCGGCAGCGAAGCTCGGGTTCGCCCTGGTTGAGTGAGGTGCGCGTTGCGGGGGCGCGCTGTTCGGTCGGGGTTGGCGGGCTCAACGTTTGGACAGCCAGCCCGGCTTGCTTCCGCGCGGGAGCGTTAGCGGCTCTGGCACATTTGTGGCAGTGAGGTTAAGGCTTTGCCACTGGCCGGGCGGCAGCGTGCCGAGCCGGTACGGCCCGATGGCTGCGCGGATCAGTCGCAGCGTCGGAAAGCCGAGGGCGGCGGTCCTGCGGCACACCTGACGGTTATTGCCTTCGCGAACCGTGAGCGACAGCCAGGCGGTCGGTATCGACTGGCGCACCCGGATTGCAGGCTTGCGCTCCCGCAGGTGCGGCGGCTTGTCGATCAGGCTGGGGCGGGCCCGGGCGTGTCATGCCGTCGTTCCGGGCCACGCCCTCGCGCAAGGGCCTCGGCACCGGCTCGCCGGGCTCGCCTTCGACTTGCACCCAATAGTTTTGCCATTCTGAATTTTGGGTCCGCAATGCGCGCCTGCAAATGCTCGTCATTCGTCAGGAGCAGCAAGCCTTCGCTGTCGGCCTCCAGCCGACCAGCCGCATAGACATCCGGTACGGCAATGAACCCCCTGGGTCCGCGCCACCGCCCCTCGGCTGTGAATTGGCTCAACACCCCGTCAGGCTTGTTCAGGCCGATCGGGCAGGTGGGCTGGTGCGTCTGCATGGGGGGCTTGATGATGGGTGTATGAGCGAGCACCCAAACTCGCCAAAGTCGTTCTGGCGGACCGCCGGTGGCCTGACGCCGCGTGCCAGTTGAGATGCGAAACGCGCGCAGCTGCGAAGGGGATGCACCGGATCTTTGGCATCAGCGCACCACTGATTGGCTATGGGCGACTTTTTCGGCGCTAACATCGGCCGCAGATGAAAAAAACCTTGGCTTACCCGTCGTTTTTAAGCTGGCTTGGAGGTCGCTTCAGATGCAGTCTGAGCTTTGAAGTTCCTGCGCACCTGGACCTGGCTTGCCTTGATCAGTGGCTGGATGAACTTGGCCAAGGCCTGCCCGGAGCTCGATTCGACTCGCGGGTCGTCAGTGCTGAAAGTGCCGCGGGCCTGGGACTGGCCAGCACCTTCCTCGAGCGCTGCCTGCGCATGTACGGCTTGCTGCTTCCCATCGGGAGATTGCCGGTGTTCGAGACGCCCACGGTCTTTTCGCTCAACACGCACAGCCAGCGGGAGGGCGGCTACCTGGCCGAAGTGGACCTGCATCTCCTGGACCATGTTGCCAAGCACTATTGCCTGACCTTGCTGCGGTACGCCTTTGAGCTGAGCAAGTGGGCTGGCTTGAACCCGCCCAGCCCGCAAGCCCGGCAAGAGCTTTACAAGCTCATTGACCAGAAAGTCGTCAAACCCCTTCATCAGGCAGTGCCCGCAGGCAAGTCGACGCTTCCGGTGCTGCGAGCTGCGAGCGAACTGGGGATTCCCTATTTTCATCTCGGAGGCGGCGTTTATCAGCTCGGCTGGGGCAGCCGGGCCCGGTGCCTGGACAGAAGCTCGAGCGAGCTGGATTCGGCCATTGGCGCGAGACTGTCTTCCGACAAAATCAATGCGGCCCGCGTGCTGCGAGTAGCCGGACTTCCAGCGCCGGTTCATGTGCTTGTGCACAAGGCAAACGATGCGCTGACGGCAGCCCGGGGGATCGGATTCCCCGTGGTCGTCAAGCCATCTGACCAGGACCGGGGTGAGGGCGTCACGGTCGATATCGTGGACGAGGCGGGCTTGAATGCGGCCTTCGCAGTGGCGCAAGATCTGGCGGCCAACAAGCAGGTGATCGTCGAGCGGCAGGTGGCAGGGATCTGCCATCGGTTGTTCATCGCCAGAGGCAAATTGCTGTACGCCGTCAAACGACTGCCCATGTCGGTTCAGGGGGATGGCCGGCAAAGCGTGGCCGAGCTGGTGAATGCAGCGCTTGCATGCCAGCAGAACCAGCCGCCCTGGGCGCGCTCTGAAATTCGGGCTATCGACGACCTGGCAGTCGCTGCCTTGAAGCGCGCAGGCTTCACGCCCGACTCGGTCCCCGGCTCGGGCGTCTGGGCGCCGCTTCGGTCGATCGAGTCGACCCAGTGGGGCGGTATCGACGAAGAAGTCAGTGACCGGATTCACCCCGACAACCTTGCCGCGGCCATCCTTGCCGCGAGGCTGCTGGGGCTGTCCGTGGCGGGCGTCGACATCATCACCACCGACATTTCGGTGCCCTGGCATGAGAACGGCAGCATCATCAACGAGGTGAACTTCGCCCCCTTGCTTGGCGGGGGCGCGATTTCAAGGCGTTACATTCCAGGCTTCTTGAAAGACCTCATTCAGGGCGACGGGCGTATCCCGGTGGAGACTTTTGACGCATCTTCCGGCGAAGCCGCTGCCCTGGCCCGCCGTGCCGCCCTGACCGGCCAGGGCCTGCGTTGCTGGCTGACCAGTGCAGACAAGACGCTGGATGCGCAAGGCCGCGACATTCAGCTGGCACTGATGGGTCTTGAAAATAGGGTAAAAGCATTACTATGTCGTGATGACGTGGATGCCCTTGTGCTGCTCTCAGGGTCTGGTTTCGATTCCCTCTCGACCTGACCCGGTGCCCTATGGGCACTTCGCATTGAGCTTGTTCTTGCCTCTGGCCAGCGCGGTTCGCGCATGCAGCCGTCCTGGCTGGATAGGCGGGGCGCGCCGCTTCCTCACCATGGCAGCCCTTGTTTTTTTAAAACTAGTTGGATACGCCGTCACCCGCAAGTTCATCGAATGCCCAAGACCCTCATCATCTGCGCCCATCCCCGGCCCCGTCACTCTGTGGTCACCAGCGACCTGCGCCAGACGCTGCAAGCCGCTGCCGCTCAAACTGCGTCGCCAGTGGAAGTGCGCGACCTTTATGCGCTTTACCCAGACTTCGACATCGACGTGATCGCCGAGCAGCAGGCGCTGACCGAGGCCGACCTGGTCATCTGGCTTTGCCCGGTTTACTGGTACAGCGTGCCGGCGCTGCTCAAGCACTGGTTTGACAAGGTCTTGACCTACGGCTGGGCCTATGGTGAGCAGGCGCATGCGCTGCGCGGCAAGAGCCTGTGGTGGGTTACCAGCGCAGGCGCCGAATCGGCGGCTTACCGCGAGCAAGCGGCGCACGGTCTGGGTTTTGAGGCCTTCGTCGCACCGATTGAGCACGTTGCGCGCTACTGCGGCATGCGATGGTTGCCCTACTTTGTGGTGCATGCGGGCCAGCAGGCCCCGGAAAGTCAGCGCAGCGACACCCGCGAGGCCCTGGCCCGGCAATTTCAGGCGCATCTGGCTCAGATCGAGCTTCAGGCGCCTGCGTCCGGCGAGCCCGCCGAACAAGTTGCTGCCATCACTCGGACCGCCCGGGAGGCTTCATGATTCAGGCCATCGTCTTTTTGCTGGCGGCGCTCGTCTGCGTGCCCATTGCCATTCGGCTGGGTCTTGGCTCGGTGCTGGGTTACCTGCTGGCCGGCGTGCTGATCGGTCCGGTCGGCCTGGGGCTGGTGTCCCATCCGCAGGAGATCCTGCATGCGTCTGAGATCGGCGTGGTGCTCATGCTGTTTGTCATCGGTCTAGAACTCGAACCCAAACGCCTCTGGGCCATGCGTGCGGCCGTGTTTGGCGGCGGCACCCTGCAAATGCTGCTTTGCGCCGGTTTGCTGATGCCCCTGGGGCTGCTGATCGGCTGGACCTGGCAGGCCAGCCTGGTGGCCGCCCTGGCGATGGCGCTTTCAAGCACCGCCATTGCCGTGGCCATCATGCAGGACCGCAACATCATGGCCTTGCCGGTGGGTCAGAGCGCCTTTGCCATGCTGCTTTACCAGGACATCGCCGCCATTCCCCTGCTGGCGCTGGCCGCCGTGCGGGGCAGCGCCACTGCGGTGGTGCCCGCCCAGGAGGCCACCGCGCACACGCCGCTGATGCAAATCGCGGCGCTGGCAGGCGTGGTGTTTTTTGGCAAATTCGTCGCCTACCCCCTGATGCGCTTTGTCGCCCGCATGCAGGTGCGCGAACTGTTCACTGCCGTGTCCTTGCTGATTGCGCTGGGCGTGGCGGCCCTGATGGAGCAGGTCGGCCTGTCGATGGGGCTGGGTGCCTTTTTGGCGGGCGTGTTGCTGGCCAGCTCCGAATACCGCCACGCGCTCGAGGTGGACATCTTGCCCTTCAAGGGCTTGTTGCTGGGGCTGTTCTTTATTGCGGTGGGCATGAGCATGCAACTGGGCTTGCTGGCCAGCGCGCCGCTGCAAGTGCTGCTGGGCCTGCTGGCGGTGGTGGCCCTCAAGGTCCTGGCGCTGTGGCTGCTGGGGCGTTTGATTTCCCTGCAAGGCCAGGCGCGCCGAACGCTGGCCGTGCTGCTGTCGCAAGTCGGCGAATTTGCCTTTGTGGTGCTGGCCGCCGGCAAGGCTTCAGCCGTGTTGCCCGGTGCCGACGCCGATCTACTCACCCTGATTGCCGCGCTCTCCATGGTCACCACGCCCTTGCTCCTGCTGGCGCTGGACCGCTGGGGGCAAGACGCCGCCGAGCCGCAGTCGGCCGACGAGATGCACGACGAAAAACCCAAAGTCATCCTCGCCGGGTATGGCCGCTACGGCCAGACGGTAGGACGGGTGCTGACGGCGGCCAAGATCCCCGCCACCGTGATCGACCATGACGCCCAAACTGTCGATCTCGCCAAGCGCTTTGGCTTCAAGGTCTACTTTGGCGACGCCGCGCATCCCGACCTGCTGCACGCCGCAGGCCTGGGCCAGGCCAGAACGCTGGTGGTGGCCATGGACGACACCGCCCAAATCAATGCGCTGATTGCCCACGTGCAGCGGCACTACCCGCAAGTCAAGATCATTGCCCGGGCCCGCGACGCGCGCCATGCCATGGACCTGCATGACAAGGGCATCCTGCACGTCGAGCGTGAACTGTTTGAAGGCTCCTTGCAAACCGCTCGCGCCACGCTGGAGAGCCTGGACTTTGACCGCGCCGAGGCCAAGGAGTTTGCGGACAACTTCAGGCGTTATTCGCGGCAGTTCATGCAATCTGCCAGAGCGCACCGCCATGACGAGAAAGCCCTGATCGACCAGGTGCGCCAGTCCCGCGAGCAGTTCGAGCAGCAAATGCAGACCGACCTGGACCGGCGAAAAACCCACGGCAGCACCAAAGGCTGGAAGGCCGAGGTTTGAGCTGCTCGCTGGCGCGGGCAAATTCCTGAGGTGCCGCTCGCATTGGCCGGTTGAGCCTTTGATGCGCTGCGCGCGTTTGCCGGCTGGCGCCAACCCTTGCGCTAGCATCGCCGCATGAGTGTTCATTACGAAAGCGTGTCCCCCGCCACGCTCTACCCCGAGGCCTTTCAAGTGGCCGCTCCGGCCCTGACGCAGGAGCGCCATGTCTGGCCGCGAAAAGCTGGCGTGTTCATACGCAGACAGTTTTCTGAGGCGGCACCGGCTTACGGCCTTGAACGTCAGGCAGCCGAGGCGGATGGCGCGGCCCAAGCCGCAGCGCCTGAAAAAGCCGCTCGCGAACTCGCCGCCGGGCAGTTCGGCCTGGTGCCGCCCTGGGTCAAGTCAGCGTCTGACGCCAAACTGCGCTCGACCAAACTGGTCAACGCCCGCTCTGAAACCGTCACCACCTCGACCAACTTTCGTGACAGCTGGCTCAAGGGCCAGCGCTGCATCGTGCCGCTGATGGCTTTTTTCGAAGACGACTGGCGCAGCGGCAAGCCCGTGCCCACGCGCATCAGCCGCGTGGACGGCAAGCCCATGGGCGTGGCCGGCCTGTGGGAGCGCTGGGCCAAGGACGACCAGGAAATCATCAGCTTCACCTTGCTGACCGTCAATGCCAACAGCCACGCCCTGTTGCACCGCTACCAGCAAGGCGGCAACGAAAAGCGCATGCCAGCGATATTGGGCGAAGGTACTTACGACGCCTGGCTCAACGCCCGCCCCGAGAAAGCCAGGGAGTTCATGCGGGCCTACCCGGCCAACTGGCTGACGGCGAACCCGGTGGAAAAATAGTAGGTTTTGTGAACAGCGGGATTCATCAAAGCTTTCGAACAGGGTCTTTGGAAAGATACTTTAATATCTGGTAATTGCTTAATAATACGTGAAGCGGAAATGACTCGAAAAGTAATCTACGATCTTGGTTCAAATAATGGCGACGATATTCCGTACTACCTCATGAAGTGCGATCTTGTCGTTGCTGTGGAAGCCAACCCGATGCTTTGCCAGCAGATCAGGGAGAAATTCAGCGATGCCATTGGCGAAGGCAGATTGGTTGTTGAAAACTATGTGCTGATCACTGGTGAAATTGCGCGGCAGGTTCAAGAAAAGGGTGAAGTGCAGGTTCCCTTTTATATTCACCTTAAAAACCATGTCCTCAGCCAGTTTCCCCGGCCATCGGCATCGGAGTTATCCGATTTTATAGAGGTGGCCCTGCCGTCCGTGAGCCTGATCCGGCTCATCGGTATTCATGGTGCACCCTACTACGTCAAAATAGACCTTGAGCACTTTGACAATCTGATCCTCAGGGAGCTTTTTGAAAATCGAATTTACCCGCCTTACATTTCGGTTGAGTCGCATCACATTGACGCTTTTGCATCGCTGATCGCGCTTGGTGGCTACCGCGCCTTTAAACTGGTTGATGGCCCCTCGGTTGCCACAAGATACCGGCAGCACAGTATTTCAACCCCCCAAGGCACCGTGAATTATTCCTTTCCAACACATTCGGCCGGACCTTTCGGCGGCGATATCAGTGGCGCGTGGATGTCGGCCGATAATTTTTTTGGTGTTCTTGGAATCGTCGGTCTGGGCTGGAAAGATATCCACGCCACCCGTGTGGAGGAGGCTGATCCTGGCTACGCACCCAAACCTACGTTCAATCTGACCATCAAGTATTGATCTGACCTTACGTCGGGCGATTGGCTTGTTTTTTCAGCGGCGTGCTGAGGCGTAGATATTTGCCTTTGGTTTCCTGTTGAAGCGCTCTGAATCAGGGGTATTGGGTAAATTCAAAGCATTGAGCTAACCCGAGGGGCCAGCATGAATAAGACGAGCTTTTTTGCATTAACTGCATTGCTGGCCGCTGGCACGGCCGTGTCTCAGCCAGGGCCGACTGGCGGGCAAGGGTCTGGGTCGGGTATTTCGCCGGGGCAGGGTGGCCGCGCGGGCAGTGCTTTCACACCCGGTTGGTCCATGATGAATTCTGCCGAGCGGAGAGAACATCCAGAACGCATGCGGTCCATGAAAACCTACGAAGCCTGCAAGGCTTACGCCGAGCAGCATCATGAGCAAATGAAAGCCCGCGCCAAAGAGCGAGGCGGCGCGGCCTGGAAGCAGCCGCAGCGCGACCCTTGCGCGGGTATGAAGCACTGAGTTGGCAGCACATCGCAGGTCGACGAAAGATTGAGCGGCCGCAAGCGGCGTGCAAGCGCTGAACTATCAAGCCCCAAGTCGGGACACCGCGCATCATTTAGTCGCCCAAATCGATCAGCACGGGCAGCGCCATGCCCTCGGGCTGCTCATAGTCGGCCAGCACCCATAGCCGCGAGCTGCTCTGCGCGGCGTCGGCCAGCAGTTCCAGTGCGAACTGTATGGACACCCGGTCCAGCGCTGCAAACGGCGTGTCGAGCAGCGTCAGCGCCGCCCCGGAGGCCGCGGCGGTGGCCAGCCACAGCTTGCGCTTGGAGCCGGTTGACAGCATGAAGATGTTTTTGTCCAGGTGCGGCGCCAGCGACAGGCCTTCAATCGCCTGGTCCAGCCGGGCCTCGTCAAAGGCCGGGTAGTTGCGCTTGACCTGGCGCAGGTAGTCGCGGGCGGTCAGCGCGTCATGCGCCGCAGAGCGCTGATCTTCCCAAAACACCTGTTGCCGGTAAGCCGCGGGCTGCTCGTGCAGCCATACGCCGCCCAGTTGCAAATGGCCGGCATCCGGCGCCAATTCGCCCGCCAGCAAACGCGCCAAGGTGGTTTTGCCACGGCCATCGCCACCGCGCACCAACACCAGGCCGGGCGCCGTCTGCGCTGAAAAATCGCGCACCACCACGCCATGCGGGTAGGCAAAAGACAGATTGGAAATATGGAGCACGGTGTACGGGTTCAAAAATGCAACTGGAGGATGTCGAAAGGTGCCGAAAGGTGCCGAAAGGTGCGTAAAGGTGCCGAAAGGCGAGTCAGGCTTTCTTGACGAACTCGCTTTTGAGCTGCATCGCGCCAAAGCCCTCGATCTTGCAGTCGATGTCATGGTCGCCCTCGATCAGCCGGATGTTTTTGACCTTGGTGCCGAGCTTCACCACCGCCGACGATCCCTTGATCTTCAGGTCCTTGACCAGGGTCACCGCGTCGCCGTCTTGCAGCACATGCCCATGCGCGTCCTTCCAGACCCGCTGCTCGGCCGCAGTCCCCGAGGCCGCCACCGGTGCCCACTCATGCCCGCAGTCCGGGCACATGAGCAAGCCGGCGTCTTCGTAGGTGTAGTTGGCGTGGCATTGGGGGCAAGGGGGCAGGGTGTTCATGGGGGCCCGGTCGGGAGGCGCCAGCGCGCGGGAGTCCGGGGAGTCTATCGGGGTTTTACAGCGCAGCAGTTGTGAACCGATTAGGGATGCAGGCTGACTTGACTGAAGGTTACGGCGTTGGCAAAATTGCCAACATGAGTGCAGAGTTGATGACACGCTTCAAAAACGTTACGGCCGATGGTGCCTTGCTTGAGCTCGTGATCTGGAAAGTACCCCAACCCGTACCGCCCACCTCGCATGGGTACAAGTACCGTGCCGTCTACGTTGTGGATGGGGTTCGCATCGTCGGCTTTGACAATGAACGCGGCAAGGGCGACCACTGCCATCTGGATGGCGCAGAACTGCCGTACACATTTACCAGTGTCGAGCAGTTGATTGAAGACTTTATCGCGGCCGTTGACATCAGGAGAACCAAGTGACGAATCGAAACCTGACCATCACCCTGCAACCCGACTGGAAGAGCGCATTGCGTGCCGTTGCCAAAACCGTCAAGGGCGCGCAAGACTACCAAGGTGAAGTACTCAACTTTGAAAGTCCGGCGCACTTCTTTGGTCAACTCACCGAAAAGCGATGGGAACTTGTACGTGCCGCGCAGGGCCAGGGTGAACTGCCTGTGCGTGAGCTTGCCCGCAAGGTGGGGCGCGATGTCAAGCGCGTGCATGAAGACGTCGTGACACTGGCCGAGCTCGGATTGCTGGAACGCACCGAGAGCGGTGGCGTCGTGTGCCCTTATGAGTCGATGCACATCGATATGTATTTGAAGGCTGCGTGACAGGAAGATTGAGTTGTTGCTTACGGTCACCCCGTATAGACGAGTTCGATGGGATTGCCGGGCGATGGAGTATGAATTTAGCGCCTCAACTCGTAATTTTTTTCAAGTCACAAGCGTAACTGTGGCCCAGTAAACCATCCATCCCTTACCCGTTACGGTAATGGTTCTCCTCCGTTGATCAGTCTCGTGCCTTGTTGACTCTGCGAGCCCAACATCCTCCAGACTTTTAACGTGTGGCCTGAGTGCCGCTAGGCTGTTGAAACCAAGCGATAAAAAGTTGCTCGGTGTGAACTCCCCGCTCATTTCTTAAATTACGTTGTCGCCTGCGGCCGGTTGTTCGGCGATGACTAGTTCGTTGTACCAATGTCAGGGTTGTTGCTTTGCTGCGCCGGATGATAGCGGCGCCTCGATTGACTCGCTCCCGGGATGTCGCCGGTGGCGGGCGCTAGTGCCCAGCACTGGCTTGTGGCAATTGGCGCGCAGGCGGAGAACGCGATTACCTGTCCGCTTTCTAGGCGAACTTAATGCTAAGTGAGTTCAGCTGCAGGTTTTGACCAATGCGTCTTGTGCGCTCAAACTCGGTATTAAATTCAACTTCACAAAACCCCCAACCACGTCCCCCACACCAGCAGCCCCAAATTGCGCGAAGGCAGCAGCGTGAAGGCCCCGGCGATCACGCAGGCACCGATGTAGACGGACCACATGCCCCAGCGGTGGGACTGGATGTTGCCGGCCAGCATGGCGCGCAGGGCGAAGTAGAGGCCGGCCAGCGTTAACGGAATGAGCAGGTGAATCGGCGTGTAGCCGTTCAGGTTGGGCAGCCTGAAGTCGCGGATGAAGATGGCGCTGATGGCCGTGGCCAGCATGAGCGTGACCCAGGCGTAGCCGGCGGCGCGGTGCAGGCGTGACCTTGGGAAGCGGCCCTCACGGGCCCAGAGCGCCAGCGGGCCGATGGCCGTGGCGGCCAGGGCGGCGCTGAGATGAACAGCAATCAAAGGCGACATTTCCATGACGGGCTCCTTCAGTTGGTGCTGGCCCCGGTCCCAGCAGGCCTTGGCTTACTGGCTTGTCTGCTTTCCTGCTTATTTGCCCCAGGAATCCTTCAAGCCCACTGCCAAATTGAACACCGGCTTGGCTCCGGTGTGGTCGATGCGGTCGGCCACAAAGTAGCCATGGCGCTCAAACTGGAACTTGTCGTCAGTCTTGGCTGCGATGGCGCCGCCGGGGGCCAGGGAGGGCTCGACGTAGGCGGCTACGGTTTTGATGCTGTCGGGGTTGAGTTGCGTCAGGAAGTCGGTGTCGCCGGTGCCGGGGTGGGCCTGGCTGAAGAGGCGGTCGTAAAGGCGCACTTCGGCGGGCACGGCGTCGGCCACGCCAACCCAGGTGATGACGCCTTTGACCTTGACCGAGTCGCTGCCGGGGGGTGCCGCTTTTGGTGTCGGGTATCAGGCGGGCGTGTACTTCGGTGATGCGGCCGGCGGCGTCTTTGGCGGCGCCTGTGCATTCGATGACGTGGCCGTATTTCAGGCGAACCTTGCTGCCGGCTACCGGGTTGCCGCTGGCGTCTGCGCTGGGCGGAAACAACCTGAAGAAGCCTTTGGGCGGGGTTTCTTCGTAGTCGCTGCGCTCGATCCAGACCTCGCGGCCGATCTTGAAGCTGCGTTTGCCCAGTTCGGGCTGGTGCGGGTGGACCGGGGCGCTGCAGTCGTCGAGGCTGCCTTCGCCCATCACCTCGTCCCAGTTGGTGAGCACCAGTTTGACCGGGTCGAGCACGGCCATGGCGCGCGGGGCGCTGCCGTCCAGCGTTTCACGCAGGCAGCCTTCCAGCGTGCTGTAGTCGATCCAGGTGTCGCTTTTGGTGACGCCTATGCGTTCGGCAAACAGCTGCAAGGCTTCGGCGGTGTAGCCGCGACGGCGCAGGCCGGCGATGGTCGGCATGCGCGGGTCGTCCCAGCCGGCGACGTGCTTTTCAGTGACAAGTTGTGCGAGCTTGCGCTTGCTGGTCATCACGTAGGTGAGGTTCAGGCGTGCAAATTCGTACTGGTGCGGGTGCGGCGTGGCAATCAGCCCGCCTTCGGCCAGCTTGCCTAGCAGCCAGTCGTAAAACGGGCGCTGGTCTTCAAACTCCAGCGTGCAGATGCTGTGGGTGATTTGCTCGAGCGCGTCTTCTATCGGGTGCGCAAAGGTGTACATCGGGTAGATGCACCATTTGTCGCCCGTGTGGTGGTGCGTTGCGCGGCGGATGCGGTAGATGGCCGGGTCGCGCAGATTGATGTTGGGCGAGGCCATGTCAATCTTGGCGCGCAGCACCGCTGCGCCGTCGGCCAGCTCGCCGTCGCGCATTTGCCGGAAGCGGGCCAGGTTCTCGGCCGGCGTGCGGGTGCGAAAAGGGCTGTCTTTGCCGGGGTGACCAAAGTCGCCGCGGTTGATGCGCATGTCGTCGGCGCTTTGCTCGTCCACGTAGGCCAGGCCGGCTTGCACCAGGTGTTCGGCGGCGCGGTACATGAAGTCGAAGTAGTCGCTGGCCTGGTAGAGGTGCGTTGCGCCCGAACCGTCATGCGCCTGCCAGTCAAAGCCCAGCCACTTGACGGCGTCAATGATGGCGTTGACGTACTCGGTGTCTTCTTTTTCGGGGTTGGTGTCGTCAAAGCGCAGGTGGCACACGCCGCCGTAGTCACGCGCCAGGCCAAAGTTCAGGCAAATGCTCTTGGCGTGGCCCACATGCAGGTAGCCGTTGGGTTCGGGCGGAAAGCGCAAGCGCACTTTGGCCGTGTCGAGCGGGCCGGTGGCGTGATGCGCGGCGTCACCGGGTGAGCCGCCCCAGCGGCGGCCAGCGTACGTGCCCTCGGCCAGATCTTTCTCGATGATCTGGCGCAAAAAGTTGCTGGGCTTGACCGCATCTTGGGCTGCCTTGGCAGCGGCGGGAGATTTGGAAGGGGCGGCGGGCGAAGCGGGCGTGGAACTCATGGTCTTGATTTTAGACGTCACCCCTTGCGCCAGCCGTACGGGTCGCTTACGTTTGGAGACGATCTTGCCCTTGGCCGGGTATGCGCTGGCCGTGTTTGGGGCGTTAAATCAAGGTCGAGTGAATTCTTGTTGAGGTTTTGCTGACGGCAGCTCGACTCGCTGGCATCTGCTGCTCCTTGATTTCATCCGTCCTCGGATTCGCCGTCAATTCTGCCGTCAGGCAAAGGAGCCCCCGCATGAAATATTTCAACCTTAGCGCTTGCTTGCCAAGATTTGGCGAGGCCAAAGCCCTGGCCGCCGTGGTCTTGCTCGCAGGGGCCGCCAGTTTTGCCGGAAGCGCACGGGCCGAGAACGTGTTTTGGTCGATTGGCGTGGCCTCACCCGGCGTTGCCGTGGCGGTCACCAACGCGCACCCGGTGCCAATTTATGTTCAACCGGCGCCCGTCTTCGTCCAGCCGCGCCCGGTTTACAGACAGCTTGTGCCGGTGTACGTGCAGCCCGTGCTCGTGCAGACGCCCGTCTGGGCCCCGCCGGGCCGGGCGCATGGCCGGCACAAAAAGCATCGCCATGAGCGTGAACAGGGCCACTTTGAGCCGCAGGCTTATGGCCAGGGTTATGCGCAAGCCTATGGCAATCCGCAATGGAACCAGGCTCCCCAGTGGAACCAAGGCCCGCAATGGAACCACGGTCCGCAGGGCTACGCGCAACCCGGTTACGGTGGACGCTGAGGCTGGGGCGCCGGCTGGGCGTGCGGCTTTACATCGCCTTGAATGGATGCGCGTGAAGCCGGCTCACGGCCAGGCTTTGCGCATGGCCCCTTGCTTGGCGTGCGACGCGAAACTGCGGAAACGTGCCGCCAATGGCGCGCAAAGCGCTCCGGGTCAGATCACGGCACAAGGGCTTCAGGCAGCGCGGTGTGCGAGGAAGGATGGGCCACCCGACTGCTCGCTGTGGCGTGTTTGGCCACCAGATAACCGAACACCAGAGCGGGCCCCAGGGTGGTGCCGGGGCCGGGGTAGGTGCCTCGCATGACTGAGGCGAGGTCATTGCCGCAGGCGTAAAGGCCTTCGATCACCTCGCCCTGCTGGTTGAGCACCCGCCCATGGGCATCGGCCTCCAGGCCTGTGCTGGTGCCTATTTCTGCGGGCCAGACGGCCATGGCGCAAAACGGGGCTTTCACGATGGGCGCCAGGCACGGGTTGGGTCGGTTCGAGGCGTCGCCGTTGTACCGGTTCAAGGCGGTGCTGCCTTTGGCGAAATCCTCGTCGACGCCACTGACCGCGAACTGGTTGTGGCGGGTGACGCTGGCTTGCAGGCTGGCGGCGTCAACTCCGATGCCGCGCGCCAGCAAGGCCAGGCTGTCCGCCATGACGATCCAGCCCTTGGCCACGTAGGGTTTCAGGCGGCTGGTTCCAGGGTGAATGGCGCCCAGACCGTATTTGCGCACGAAGGCAGCCTCGCAGATCAACCACACGGGCGAGGCAGGTGCGGCCTTGTGGGTCTCGAACATGGCCAGTGTGAAGTGGTGATAGGACACCGCTTCGTTCACAAAGCGGTGTCCTTGCGCATTCACGGCGATGAGCCCGGGCTTGGCCCGGTCCATGGCCAGATGAGGGTAGAGCCCGGCCCAGGTGCCGCTGCCCGTTCTGGACACGGGCGACCAGAAAGCGCCGCTGCCGTGACGCTCGGGCATCGTCAAGGCCTTGATTTGCAGGGCCGCTGCAATACCGTCGCCCTGGTTCTCTGGCACGGTCATGGAATCCTTGACCGCCGGCGACATGAACGCGCTTCTTAGCGTCGGGTTGCGGCCAAAGCCGCCGGTGGCCAGCACCACGCCTTTGCGTGCCAGCACCTGGAATGACTGCTCGCCGCGGCGCAGCGTGGCGCCCACAACCTTGCCTTGCGCCATCAGCAGTGTCTCGAGCCGGGTTTCAAATGCAATCGGGACCTTGCGGCGCACCAGGCTGTAGAAAAGCCGGGCCACCAGCGCGTTGCCCAGCATCAGGCGGGTGCCCCGGGGGTATTTCAGGCGATCTGCAAGAAAGCGAAGAAAGAGTGAGGCGGCGTATCGAAAAGCGGCCAGGGACTTGAATCGATTGAGCAAGTGCGGGATATCGGCCTTGCCGACCATCATCCCGCCCAGGACCATGAACTCGGCGATCGGTGGCCGCACCCGGTGGAACTGATCGCCCAGCAGGCGTGCGTCAAAGGGTTCTGGAATGACGGTGCGCCCGCGGGTTGCGGCCCCGTCCTCGTCGAGGTAATCCGGGTAGTCGCCGCAGGGTAAAAATTTCACGTCCGTGTGTTGTGCCAGCCAGGTCAAAACTTCGGGGCCGTGCGCCAGAAAGGATTCGCGGGCGGCCCGCCCATGCTCCGGCTGGTCGATCAATTGGTCCAGATAACGGCCGGCCGCTTGTCTGGAGTCGCCGGTGAATCCGGCGCGGATGTTCTCCTGGTTCTCGGGAATCCAGATCGTGCCGGCCGACGTGGCGGTGGTGCCGCCGAGTTGCCCGGCTTTCTCGCAGACCAGCACGTCCAGGCCCTCGATGGCGGCGACCAGGGCCGCGGTCATGCCGGCCGCGCCAGCGCCCAGCACCAGGAGGTCCACTTCGCGGGGAATTGTTTCGCAAGCGGCCGGGGGAGTAGCCATCGGTCGGGGCTTTCTCAAAGGGTCGATGGATGCCAGGCTTGGGGTCAATTCCTGGCGGTCGAGGCGGAGCCTGTCGCCAGATCCAGAGCTGCATCCATGTCGACCCCCGTTTTTTCGTAGCCGCGCTTGAAGTCGGCCATGTGTCGCGTCATCCAGACCGACGCGCCCGGGCCATCGCGCTGCTTGAGAAGGTCAAGGATGGCCCGGTGGGCATCGACGATGCGCTGCTGGGTCTTGATGCGCGGCAAGATGATCTGGCCGGCGGGCTTGAACAGCAGGCTGATTGGCTCGCGCGTGAGCATCAGCACCCGGTTGCCGCAGGCCTTGGCCACCAGATCATGAAACTCGACATCCAGCGCCACCACGCGCTCAATATCATTGATGTGCTCGCTCATGGCCTCTACGTTCTCCTCCAGCGCACGGAGTTGCTCGGCCGATATCCGCTCGGCGGCGTGCATGGCCGTCATGGGTTCGAGCAGCATGGAGGCCTCCCACAGTTCCCGAAACGTGACCTGGTGCATGACCAGGGCCCGGGACGCGCGGGACGCCAGTTCCATGTAGTGGGGCAGGGTGATCAGCAGCCTTTTGCTGCCTTCGCGCGACACAAAGCCGGAGTGCTCCAGCACGCGGATTCCTTCGCGCACGGTGCTGCGGTTCACCCCGAACTGTCGGGCCAGTTCAAGCTCGGACGGCAACTGCTCTCCAACCTCCAGCGCGCCGGAAATGATGCGTTGCTCGATGGCATCGAAGACCTGCTGGTAGGCCGGGGCGGTCTCAAGGCGGCTGAACAGTTCGCCCCGGGGTACGGACTCTTGAGAAATGGACGTCATGTGGGCACCGAGGGTTTGCGAGAGCTTGAGTTCTCTTGCGGAAAGAATCTTGCGCCTCTATTATGGCAAACAGTTGGACTGTCCGACAGTCCTACCCAAGATCAAAGGAAATTGGCAAATGCTTGAGCCGCAACGGAGCGCCAGTGTTGAAGTCAAGCGCAGCGTGCATTGCGTGACGCTGGTGCTTAACCGACCCGAAAAGCTCAATCCGCTGGACCGCCACACCGTGGCGCTATTGCTCAGCCATGTGCGCGAGCTTGAAGCCGACCCAAGCGTGGGCACTGTGGTGTTGACGGGCGCTGGCAGAGCGTTTTCGGCCGGGGGAGACCTCGACGGCTACGTCGGTCTGTACCAGGATCCGCCCGCCTTTCGCTTGTTTCTGGAGACTTTTCATGCGCTTTTGGCGGCCATGGAGTCGTCCGAAAAAATCTACATCGCAGCCGTCAATGGCGCTTGCGTTGCCGGCGGCCTCGAACTCATGCTCGCGTGTGATCTGGTGCTGGCGTGCGCCTCGGCCCGGATCGGCGACGGTCACCTCAATTTCGCCCAGCTGCCAGGTGCGGGGGGCTCCCAGCGGCTGCCGCGGGCCATCGGTTGCCTGCGCGCCAAGCACTTGATTCTGACGGGGCAGATGTGGACTGCCGAGCAATCCTTGCTGGCCGGTCTGGTCAGCGAGGTGGTTCCTGATGGTGAGCTTGAGGCGCGCTGCGAGGCGCTGGCCGCCCAGCTGGCGACACGCAGCGCCGCCACGCTCAGGGGTGCGAAAGTGCTTGTCAACGAGGCCATGACTTCATCCCGGGAGGCCGGGCTTCTCTTTGAGCTGGACTACGTGCATCGCTACGCCACCACCCATCCTGATGCCATGGAGGGCTTGCTCGCCTTCAGTCAAAAGCGTCAGCCTGTGTACCAGAAACGATAGGGAACACCATGTGGAAGCTTCGCGACAAATATGCCATTGCCGGTATCGGCCAGACCGCCTACAGCAAATGCTCGGGTCGCACCGTTCTTGATCTGGCGAGCGAGGCCTGCCTGAATGCTGCAAACGACGCGGGGATGCCGCTGTCCGAGATTGACGGCATCATCAGCTTTAACTTCAACGATTCGGTGCCCGCGATCGCCGTGGCCACCAGCCTGGGCATACCGCATGCGATGCATGCGGTGGACTACGCCAGCGGCGGCAATGCAGCCAATCTCATCGTGCTGGCGGCCACCGCGGCCATCGAAGCCGGACTGGCAAAGAACGTGCTGGTCTACCGGGCGATGAACGGGCGTTCAGGTTTTCGCCTGGGCGGCGGGCGCGACATGAATGCCAGGGGCATCACGCAGTACACCGCGCCCTTTGGCTGGATCACCTACCCGCAAGCCATGGCGATGTGGTGCAGGCGCTACATGATCAAGTACGCGACCAAGCCCGAGCAGCTGGGGCGCATCGCCATGACCTTTCGCGAAAATGCAGCGCTCAATGAGGCCGCCATGCAGCGCCAGCCCTTCACCATGGACGAGTACCTGTCGTCGCGAAAAATTGTGGATCCGTTTCGGATGCTCGACATCTGCCTTGAATCGGACGGTGCTTGTGCGGTGCTGGTCACCGGGCGCGAGCAGGCGCGCGATCTGCGCAAGAAACCGGTGTACATCACTGGCGGGGCCTATGGCGGCGGCTTGAATCAGGGTGACGATCTGTTCGACGCCATGCGCTGGGAAGACCACTCGCGCAACTATGCGGCCTTCATCAAGGACGACCTGTGGGCCAGCGCGGGCCTGCAACCAGCCGATGTCGATGTCGCCGAAATCTATGACTGCTTCACCTACAGCGTGCTGATGCAACTGGAGGGTCTGGGTTTTTGCAAGGAAGGCGAGGGCGGCGCATTTGTGGAGGACGGGCACATCGGCAGGGGTGGAAGTTTGCCCACCAACACCCACGGGGGGCTGCTGTCCGAGGCCTATATCCACGGGTTCAACCACGTGCTGGAGGCCGTGCGTCAACTGCGCCATGAGGCTGGAGCACGTCAGGTGGCCGACGCCCGAGTGGCCCTGACCACCGCCGGCGCCATGACTTGTGGCAGCGCCTTGCTGCTGACCAACTGAGGGTTTGCTGATGAATGCTTACAACAAGCCGCTGCCCGTCGAGGATGCTGATTCCTCTCATTTCTGGGCGGGTTGCCGGAACCAAAAATTGCTGCTCCAGCATTGCCAGGGCTGCAACAAGGCGCGCTACCCGGCCAGCGCGTTTTGTCCCCATTGCACGGGGCGCAGCTTTGAATGGCGTGAGAGCGCCGGCCGTGGGGAGATCTACAGCTGGGTCGTGGTTCGTCACCCGGTGCCCAAGGAAGTCTATGGCCAGGAGGTGCCCTATGTGATCGCGCTGATCGACCTTCAGGAAGGCGTTCGCATGGCCAGCAATGTCGTCGGCTGCGACCCTGATGCCGTTCATGCGGCGATGCAGCTGCAAGTTGTCTTCAAGAGCGTGACGCCCGAGGTCACGCTGCCGCTGTTCAGCCCTTGGGTTGCGAGCGCAGCCTGAATTTCATACCCGCATCCAAAATGCAATCATTTCTTCGTGACTCGCCGGCGCTTTCGCGTTTGGGCACCATGCAGCGCGCTGAACTGGAGGCCATGCAACTGGCCAAGGTCCAGCGGCTGGTGGCCCGGCTCTGGCATGAAAACGCGTTTTACCGCCGCAAGTGGCAAGCGGCCGGGGTGCATCCGGACCGCATCCGGACGCTCGATGATTTCAATCAGCGCATTCCGGTGTGCACCAAGCAGGACTTCCTGCAAGACCAGGCCGAGGCGCCGCCCTTCGGTTCCCGGCTCGGACTTGCCACCCAGCCGCCAGCCTTGGTCAACCTGACTGGCGGCACCTCGGGTCAGGGGCAGGAGTACTACGGGCGCAGCCAGAAGGATGTTCTGACACAGGCCTACATGCACTTTCTGCCGTGGTTCATGGCGGGCCTGCGCCGCGGCGATGTAGCGCTCAATTGCGTGCCCGCTGGCGGCATGAGCACCGGCGGATGGGGTCCGGCCGAAGGAATCCGCCTGGCTGGCGCCACAGGTTTTCATGTTGGCGGCAATCTCACGACGCAAGCCAAGATCGAGCTGATGCAAAGGCTGGGTAGCATCCACTTTATCTACGCTTCGACCAATTACATCCACACCCTGACGCAGGCGATGTTGCAGGCGGGCATCAAACCGGCAGAAGCTTTTCCCATGATGAAGTCGGTCTTCATCGCGGCGGAGGGCTATCCGCTTGAATGGGCGCAGGACCTGCAAGCGAGCTGGGGTTGCGCGATTCACGAAGGCTACGGCAGCACCCAGGGGGCTGGCTTTATCGCGTCCACTTGTGACCACAGCGTTGTCAGGGCAGACGGGCATCGCGGGCAGATGCATCTGTTCGAGTGGGCGCACAAGGTGGAGGTGCTGGACCCGGAGACCGGGCGGCACGCGCTGCCCGGCGACGAGGGCGAGATCATCCTGACCAACCTGGATGTCCAGGCCTCCCCGGTGGTGCGGTTTTCGACCCGGGACCGGGTGCGCTGGCATGCGGCGAGTCACTGCAACTGCGGTCTGCCCTGGCACACCGTAGAGGCCGGCACCATTGGGCGCTATGACGACATGATCAAGGTGCGCGGAAACAATATCTGGCCCATCACTTTCGATCAGATCATCTTTGCCTATGTTCAGGTGGCCGAGTACCGCGGCCGCGTGTATGTGGACGCCCGGGACAAGACCGAGGTTGAAATTCAGCTGGCGCTCAAGACTGGCGCCTGCTCGGCGCCTGAGGCTGTCGAACTGATTGGCCGGATCGGCGCGCGGATCAAGGAGCGCACCAACGTTTCAGTGCTGATCCGTGAAGTTCCCGCCAGCGACTTGCCCGAGCACACCTACAAGGCTCGCCGCTGGTTCGACGAGCGCCAGCAGGGCTACCGATCATCGGTCCTGGCCAGCTGATACCACCCGGAGAATCGCGCATGCTCAACCTGGACGATCAAATCAATATCCTGCGGCAGATCAAGGCCCTGTCGGGCCGGCTCCTGAACTGCGACGATGCTTTCATGCGCGGGCCGTATGAACAGTTGCACGGTCGGGTGGATGCCACGCTGCAAATCCTCTCGGCAGATGTGACGGACCGGCAGACGCCCGACGCGCTTTCAGGCTTGACGCATGGCGGAGCCCTGTCATGAACCGGCTGGACGGAAAGATCGCTGTCGTGACCGGTGGCGCTTCCGGACTCGGCGAAGCGACCGTCAGGCGCTTTCATGCCGAGGGCGCGCGGGTCGTTGTTGCCGATATCAACGACGAGCGCGGGCGTGCACTCGTGGCTGAACTCGGCGGCAACAGCTTTTTTGTTCATTGCGACCACACCTTGCGCAGCGACTGCAAGGCTGCTGTTGCTGCCACTCTCAGTCAATTCGGCGCGCTGGACATTCTTCACAACAATGCCGGCGGTCCTTTTGCAGGCCCTGTCGAGACGGCCGATGACGACACGCTGGAGCGCGTCTTGTCGGTCAACCTCACGGGCGTGTTCAAGATGACCCAGGAAGCCCTGGCCCCTCTGCGCGAGTCGGGCCGCAACAATGCCTCGGGCGCCTGCATCCTTTTCACGTCTTCCTTGCAGGGGCTCAAGGCCCGACCCAACTACAGCGTGTACACAGCGGCCAAGCACGGGATCGTGGGGCTGGTCAAAGGCTTGGCACTGGAACTGGCGCCGGCCAATATCCGTGTCAATGCAGTTTGTCCGACCGTGACGGAAACACCCATGCTCGAGAAATTCCTGCCCGGCATGGCGCAGAACCGGGACGAAGCGCGGCAACGCTTTCGCGCGACGATTCCCTTGGGAAGAATGCCCGACCCGATCGACACGGCCAATGCGCTGCTGTTTCTGGCTTCGCACGAAGCCCGGATGATCACCGGCGTCGCGCTTGCCGTTGACGGAGGTCAATGTGCCGGATAAAGACATGCCGGGTCAGCCCCTTTCGTTCAGCCTCAAAGGGCAGGTGGCGCTGGTCACCGGAGCAGCGGGCGCCCTGGGCCGCTTGGCCTGCGAGACCTTTGCCCAGGCGGGGGCGGACATCGTCCTGGTGGGGCGCCATATCGACAGCCTGCGGGCGCAGGCCGATCGTCTCGCGGCCATGGGGGTCAGGGTGCTGAGCGTTGCGGCTGATGTGACGCGGAGCGAGTCGGTCCAGGCCATGGTGGACCAGGCCATCTCGCACTTCGGTCGCATTGACATCGTTTTGAACAATGCCGGCACGAGTTCGCCCAAGTCCTTGCAGGAACTCAGCGACGATGACTGGCACCGCATCATGGACACCAGTGCGACCGGCAGTTTTTTTGTTGCCCGCGCTGTCGCGCCTTCCATGATCCAGGCCGGCTACGGGCGGATCATCAGCATGGGCTCGATTCTGGCCGTGCGGGGCATGGCCCACCGGGTCGCCTACTCGGCAGCCAAGGCCGCGGTGGCCAATCTCACGCGGGCGCTGGCGTTTGAACTCGGGCCGCACGGTATCACCGTCAACGCGCTGGGGCCGACCGTCATCGTCACCGACCTGAACCGGGAGATGGTGCTCAAGCAGCCCGAGCTCTACGACGCCGTGCTCAAGCGCACGCCGATCGGCCGACTGGGTCAGCCGCAGGACATTGCCGGGCCCTTGCTGTTTCTGGCTTCCCCGGCGGCCGCATTTGTCACCGGGCAGGTGTTGTTCGTGGATGGCGGCTATACCGCAGGCTAAACCCATGACAAACACCTCTGCGTTGTCGCCCCCCAGTGCGGGCACGCTCGATACCGGTGCCCTGGTCCGGTTTCTGTCGCCGCGCTTGCCCGGGCAATGGGCGCAGCCCACGCTTGAACGATTTGTCGGTGGCCAGTCCAACCCGACTTACCGACTCCAGGCGGGCGCCCAGGCCTATGTATTGCGTAAAAAACCCGACGGTGTCTTGTTGCCCTCGGCGCATGCGATCGATCGCGAGTACCGCGTGATGAAGGCGCTGGCAGCCTGCGGCCTGCCTGTGCCCGATCCGGCCTTGTATGTCGAAGACCCGTCGATCATCGGAACGCCTTTTTACGTCATGCCCTTCGTCGCGGGCCGCATTTTCAAGGACCCCGCCCTGCCCGGTTTGGAGAGCACCGAACGCCAGGCCATCTACCGGGCCATGGCCGGCGCCCTGGCGGCCTTGCACCGGGTCGATCCGCAGCGCGCGCTGCTCGCTGATTTCGGCCGGCCTGCAGATTTCTACAAGCGGCAGATCAAGCGCTGGAGCGAGCAGTACCGTGCCGTGGCCATGGAGCCCGTGGCCGACATGGAAACCTTGATGGCATGGCTTGCCGCGAATATTCCGGCGGGTGAGGAAAGTGTTGTCGCGCACGGTGACTTCCGGCTGGAAAATCTGATATTTCATCCAAGCGAACCCCGCTTGATCGCCATTCTGGATTGGGAACTGTCGACCCTCGGCGATCCGAAGGCCGATCTGGCCTACAACATGATGGCCTGGTACCTGCCCGAGCGCGCCTTTGGCGGTTTTACCGACCGGGATATCACCGGCAGTGGAATCCCGAGCGAGGCGCAATACCTGCAGAGCTACTGCCTGGCCGTCGGCCGCGCCGGCGTTGCCGACTGGAATTTCTATGTGGCCTTTGCCATGTTCCGACTCGCCAGCATCCTTTTTGGCGTCTGGCGGCGCGGGCTCGACGGCAATGCCAGCTCACCGGACGCGGTCGAGCGCGGGCGACTGGCCGTGGTCTGTGCGCAAGCGGCGGTGCAGGCCATGCAACGACATCAGCGTGGGGAGAACTCTCAAACATGACGATTCAATTGCTCAATGGCCTGGTCTACGGCGGGCTGCTTTACGTGCTGTCGGTCGGCCTGGTCCTGATCTTCGGGCTGCGCCGCGTCGTCAATTTCGCACACGGCAGCCTGTTCATGATCGGCGCCTACATTGGCTACAGTGTGGCGCAACTGGCCGGGTTCTTTCCCGGCTTGCTGGCGAGCGTGCTCGTCATGGCCGTGCTCGGCGCCTTGCTGGACATTTGTGTTTTTCGGCCGCTGCAAAAAGAAGATCCGCTGCTCACCGTGCTGGTGACCTTCGGGCTGCTCATGATCCTGGAGGACTTCGCCCGCACCGTCTGGGGCAAGGATTTCCTGAGCGTCAAGGTGCCGCCCCTGCTTTCGGGCAACCTCGAGCTGTTTGACCTGAACTACCCGGTTTATCGTTTGATGGTGATCTTGCTGAGTCTGGTGATCGCGATCGCACTGTCGGCGTGGCTGCGCTGGAGTTCGATCGGGCTGTTTGTCCGGGCCTCCAGCACTGACGCGGTGACAACCGGCATGCAGGGCGTCAACACCGATGCGGTCAGCGCCATCGTGGTCGCCGTGGGCGCTGCGCTGGCGGGAATGGCCGGCGTGGTGGCCTCGCCGCTGCTTGCGCTGTCCCCGTCCATGGGCAGCTACATCCTGGTCGAGTGTTTCATCGTTGTGGTGGTGGGCGGGCTCAGCAGCTTTGGCGGCGCCTTCCTGGCGGCCATGCTGATCGGACAGATCCACAACCTGGGCATCGTGTATTTCCCTAACGTGGCGTCGGCAATCCCCTTCTTGCTGATGTTTTGCGTGCTGATTTGGCGCCCTGAAGGACTGACTGTAAAGAGGACTTCATGAGCGAAGCCGTAACAATCGCCGCCCCATCCGCTGCGAGGCGATCCATCGTTTTTCTGCTGGTGCTGATCGCGCTGCTGCTTGGCGCGGCGCTGCCCATCCTGCCAATCAGTGCGACGACGGTCACGCTGATGACGCAGGGCACCTTCACCGCCATCATGGCCACGGGGGTGGGGCTATTGATTCGCCAGTGCGGCCTTGTCAGCTTCGGGCATGCGACCTTCTTTGGTCTGGGCGCCTACATCACGGCTCTTTTGTTCAAACACACCGCGCTGCATTTTTCCGTGGTGTTCATTCTTGCTGTCGCCATTCCCACTGCGCTTGGATTTCTGATCGCCCTGGTTATCGTTCGACAGACCGGGGTGGCTTTTTCCATGCTGACCCTGGCCGTGGCGCAGGTCTTTCACGAAGTGGTCCTGAAGTGGCGCGACCTTGCCGGCGGCGATGACGGCATGTCGGTCAAGCTGCCGCCAACGATCTTCGGGCTTCCCGGATCCGCCTTCCAGAACGCCCCGACGATGTTCTTCATCAGCTGGTCGCTGCTGGTGCTTATCTTGTTCGGACTCTACCAACTGAGCCATAGCCGTATGGGCCGATTGATTTTTGCCATTCGGGACAACGAAGAGCGGGCCCGGTTCCTGGGTCATGCGACCCTGTTGCCGCGGGCGATCATCTTTGCACTGTCGGCAGCGATCGGAGCCCTGGGCGGAGTCTTGTTTTTGCTTTACAACGCCTATGTTTCGCCGGATTTACTGCACTGGACGACCTCGGGCTTCGCGCTGGTGATGGCCATTGTTGGCGGCGCCGAATTCGTACTGGGCCCAGCCATCGGCGCCCTCGTGTTCCTGTTTTTCAAGGACGCCATGGGTGACATCACCGAGCACTGGCAGGCCATCATGGGCAGCGTGCTGATCGTCATCACGGTCTGGCGGCCGAGCGGTCTGGCTGGCATTGCGCTTTCCGTGCTGGAACGACTCAAATTGGCCGCAGGAGCCTCAAAATGACCCAGATGGCTCTTGAGGGCGTGAATCTGACACGCCAGTTCGGCGGTTTTTACGCCTTGCGCAACGTCAACATCAGCGTGCCCCAGGGCGAGATCCGCGGACTGATCGGCCCCAACGGCGCGGGAAAGTCGACCCTGATTGACGTGCTGTCGGGGCGCGCTTCGAAATGGCAAGGGCAGGTCTTTGTCGACGGTCAGGACGTGGGCAAGTGCTCACCGCGGGAGCGGCGAAACCGCGGCGTTGCCCGCTCCTTTCAGCGAACCAGCATCTTCAGCAGCCGCACCGTGCGCGACCAGCTTGAACTGGCAGCGCACTGGGGCGATGACGCCAATGTCGATCAGGTCATGGAGCAACTGGGCTTGAGCAGCAAGCAGCATCAGGTCGCCAGTGAACTCGGCTACGGAGATCAGCGACTGCTGGACCTGGCCTTGGCCTTGATTGGCAAGCCCCGTGTCCTTCTTCTCGACGAGCCGGCTGCCGGCCTGACCATGGAGGAGTCGCTGAATCTGGCGCATTTGCTGCGCGACCTCGTCAAGCGCTGGGGGATCACGGTCTTGCTGGTCGAGCACGATATGGATGTGGTGTTTTCGATTTGCGACCAGATCACGGTCCTGAACCTGGGCGAAGTGCTGATCGACGGTACGGTGGCCGAAGTGCGGGCCAGCCCCCTGGTGGTTGCTGCCTATCTCGGAAGGAATGTCACATGACATTGTTGCGAATGCAGGACGTGGATGCGTTCTATGGTTCAGCGCAGATTCTCGACAAGGTCAGTCTGCGCGTCGAGAAGGGCGACCGCGTCGCTGTGCTGGGAAGAAACGGCGTGGGCAAAACGACCCTGATCAACGCCCTGCTGGGAATCGCTCGGGTAGGTGCCGGCTCGATCGAGATGCAGGGGCAGGCGTGCAAGAACATCCGCAACTTCGATGCGGCCAGGCGTGGGATTGCCGTGGTACCCCAAGGCAGACGCATCATCGCCAACCTGACGGTCAAGGAGAACCTGATGCTGGGCGCAGCGCCCCGCCGCCCCGGCCCCTGGGTGCTGGAAACCGTCTTCGATCTGTTCCCGATTTTGCGTGAGCGAGCCGATACCTTCGGCACAGCCTTGTCGGGTGGGCAGCAGCAGATGCTTGCCATTGGCCGGGCCCTGATGGCCAACCCGGACTTGCTCATTCTTGATGAACCTAGCGAAGGGCTCGCGCCCGTCATCGTTGATCAGTTGACAGACCTCTTGAATCGGCTCTCCAGCGAAGGCACATCGATCCTCCTGGTGGAGCAGAACATTTCATTTGTTCTCGATGTGGTGCGCCGGTATTACGTGCTGTCCAAAGGGCGCGTCATTGAGGAGGGCGATGTCAGCGGCGTGTCCATTGACAAACTGCGCCAGCACATTGCGGTCTGATCTTCCCGTGTTAGTAGTGTTCGATTTGTTATCACCAAGGAGACATCATGAAAAGCAGGTTTTCTGTAGGTAAGTTCAGCTGGGTTCGAATAGCCGGTGCGGGTATCCTTGCGCTCAGTGCGCTCGGCGCCGCAGCGCAGGACATCAAGGTCGGCGTGCCGACCTCGCTCTCGGGGCCGTGGGCGGACCTGGGCAACCAGGTCAAGCGCGCGGTGACTTTCGCCACCAACGAGGTCAATGCCCAGGGAGGCGTGCTGGGCCGCAAGATCGTCGTCGATTTCCAGGACTCCGAAGGCAAGCCCGACGTGGCGCGCAAGCAGGCCGAAAAGCTCGCCTTGTCCGGCAGCAAACTCTTGCTTGGCCTGATCGCCTCTGGCGAAGGCCTGGCCATTGCGCCCATGGTGGAGCGCTGGGACGCACTTTACATATCGACCATCAACAAGACCGACAAACTGACCGGCGACACCTGCCAGGCCAGAGTGTTCCGCGTCAACCGCCCGGATGCTGCGGACGCGACGGCCGTGCGGCCCTGGCTTGCCTCGCGCAAGGAAGACAAGTGGGCCATCATGGCCAATGACATCGCCTGGGGCCGCAACTCCGGCGCGAGCTTCACCAAGGCCACGCTTGACCTGGGCAAGAAACTGGTCTCTGACAACTACGCACCTGCCGGTGCCAACGACTTTGCGCCCTACATTCAGAAGATCAAGGACTCGGGTGCCGAAGGCGTGTGGGTGGCCCTGGCCGGTCGCGACGCGCTGAACTTCGCGCAGCAAGCCAAACAATTTGGTCTGCTGGCCCGCGTGACCACTGCCGGCGTGAGCTTTGTCACAGACAACACCGTTGATACCCTGGGCGAGACGGCCCGCGGCATCTTTGGCATTGTCAATTACAGCTCGACGCTGGAAGGCGCTGAAAACAAAGTCTTCGTCGAGGCCTGGCGCAAAGCCTATCCGGGCACCGAGCCGACCAACTTCGAAGGCGAAACCTATATCGGCATGCAAGTGCTGATTCAGGCCATCCGGGCTGCCAAGAGTGACAAGCCTGCCGATGTGGCCAAGGCCATGCGCGGCACGACGTTCAGCACCATCCTGGGCAAGCAGACCATGCGCAAGGAGGACAACCAGCTCGAAGCACCGAATTTCTTTGGTGTGGTGACTGACCGTGGCGGCAAGTTGCGCCCGGTGATTCAGACGGCGGTTCCCGCAGCGCAGGCCTTGCCGGCGCCAGACCCTGCCTGCAAACTGCCCGCCTAAAACGTGCTGGATAGTTTCAACCCCCTTGAAGGTTTCAGCCTTCAAGGGCAGGCTGCCGCCGTCACTGGCGGCGGTCATGGGATCGGGCGCGCCATTGCCCTCGGGCTGGCGCGCAGCGGTGCACATGTTGCGGTCATGGACATCGATGAAGCCTCGGCCAAGACCACCGCCGACTTGATTCGATCGGCTGGCATGTCGGCGCAGGCCATCAAGGTCAACGTCTGCATTGAAGGCGAGGTGGATGCCGCCATGGAGCGGGTCTTCGCCGATCAAGGCCGGCTCGACATCCTGATCAACAACGCGGGGATTGCGATTCGCAAACCCTCCATTGACCTGTCGCTTGAGGACTGGAACCGAGTGCTGGACGTCAATTTGTCGGGCGTTTTTCTGTGCGCCCGCTCGGCCGGCCGATTCATGATTCGCAGCGGCCGGGGCTCGATCGTCAACATGGCGTCCATCATGGGACTGACCGGCGGTGGGGTCTACCCCAATATTTCTTACCAAGCCAGCAAGGGCGCGGTGGTGAACCTGACGCGGGCGCTGGCCGTGGAATGGGCGCCGCATCAGGTGCGCGTCAACGCGATCGCGCCAACCTGGGTCAACACGGATTTCATCAAGGCCCTCACCAGCGTTCCGGAGCTTCTGGAGAAGATCAGGAGCCTGACCCCTTTAGGCAGGCTGGCCGACCCGCAAGACCTGGTGGGCGCAGCCATCTTCCTGTGTTCGCCAGCGGCCAGCATGGTGACCGGCCATACCCTGGCCGTTGACGGCGGCTACCTGGCGCAATGAGCTCCTAAAGCGCCGACCCGGCCGGTCCGGGCAAGAGCGGGCGATGGTGCTGAGCTACATCGCCCGGAACTGCGCGCTGTAAAGACGACTCACGGTCAGTTTCTCAGGCCGGAGGCGCAATTGCAGCAGCAGTTTGCCCGACGCATCTCGGTGCACGGCTTCAATCGCGCTCGCATTGACCACTGTGCCCCGGTGTATTTGCCAGAAGTTGCTCGCATCCAATTGCGGCAGCAAGTCTTTCAGCGGGGTGCGTATCAGGTATTCCTGCATGGCGGTGAGGACGCGGACGTACTTGTTCGCGGCCTCAAAGTAAATCACCTCGTGCAAGGCCACCAACCGGATGCTATGGCCCCGACTGACCTGGATCCGGGACAAGGGAGTGATGGGGCCCGGAGCTTTTTCCGTGCGGCTGGCGGCGGCCAGCACACGGCGCAACTGCTCCAGACAACTGTGAGGCTCGGCGGGCACATCTCGGGCCAAAGTGGCCTGCAGTTTGTTCACGGTCTTTTGCAGGTGGGCAGGCTGAACCGGCTTGAGCAGATAGTCC